>JAYEKJ010000090.1:0-12508 GCA_034660975.1 Campylobacterota bacterium | reverse complement strand
TTTTTCCCTTTCATAGCATTTTTAGAAGCTTTGTAAAGATTATCTATATCATAAATTTTAGTGTAAAGATTTTGACCAGCCACCACTCATCGCTCCTATCTCATTTAAAGAATCTAGTACAAATCTTCTATTTTGTGTAGATAATACATCTAAATCATTTAAAAGTCTTGTTAAGATTCTTAACTTCTCTATAGATAAATTTGCCTTGTTTAAAAGCTCTCTCTTATTTTTAGAGTAAACTGCTTGTGTGTAAATCATCAAAAGTTCTATCATCTCATTTTGAATCTTCTCACCTAAGGTAAACTTATGATTCTTAGGAAACCTCTCTATTTTTTTAATATACCAAAGTGAGAGTTGATATGTTTTTACTACAATTGGATAGTTGTCATTCATATATAAACCTCAAAAAATAATTTTTCGGTGCATCCGCACCGTTTTTAAATAAAAAAAGAAAAAAATCCAAATGTAAAAAACACTAAAACCTAAACATAAGTTCCCGAAGACTACGGAAGCAACACCACACGAAACCCATTACCGTTGACCGTATTAGAGGGAAAGTTCCTGTTGCGGAAAGCCGAACGAAGAAAATTGGAAGAGTAGTACCAAGAACCACCGCGAAGGACTTTATAGTTTTGAGAACCACTATTATTATCAGTTCCATCTTTTGGTGTATTTTTATACGAATCTTTATACCAATCTTCACACCACTCCCATACATTTCCGTGCATATCATAAAGACCCCATTGGTTTGGTTTTTTTTCTCCAACTTTATGAGTTCCATAATCTGCATGAGACTTTCCTTTATTATAAGAATTTTTATAGTACCAAGCGTAAGAATCTAAACTACTATCAGAATCTCCAAAACTGTATTTTGTGTTTGTCCCTGCTCTTGCTGCATACTCCCACTCTGCTTCTGTTGGGAGTCTATATGTTTTACCCTCTTTTTTGCTTAGCCATTTTGTATAGGCTTTTGCATCATGCCAAGAAACATTTATAACAGGTCTATCACCTCTTCCCCAACCTCTGTCATCTGGTTTTTTTCTATTTGTGGCATCACAAAACTTGTCATACTCTTTAAAAGTCACCTCATACTTACCCATATAAAAATCATAAGCAATCGTAACTTTATGCAGAGGTTTTTCATCTGAACCTCCAGAGTTTGAACCCATCATAAAGCTTCCTGCTTTTATGATGGCAAAACCATCTTGTGCTTTGTTTGCTGAGCTATAAACTCTCTCTTTTGAGTTGATGAGTGTGTATATAAAATCCATCTCTTGTTTTGTTAAACTTTTATCTATCACTATCTCGTAAGAGAGCAGTGGTAGGCTTAGCAACAGTGTTAATAGTAGTTTTTTTATCATTTTTTTCCTTTTAGTTTTGTTTCTTAGATTTATTTACTATAATTGGTACGACTACAGAAAAAAATTTAGTTTTTTTCTAAGTCACGCTTTAGCGTTTGAAATTCGAAGTTCCAAAAAAGTGTGACTCGCAACCTTGAACTTGTTTTAGATATAGCCTCGAATAAATTCGAGGTTCCAAAAAAATTATAAGCTATATACGGAACCTCGAACTTGTTCGAGACCAATAATTAGCTTATTTCATTGGCATTGAGATATGTGTGGAGATAGATTCTATCTCTTGCACAGTTTTTGCAATTGCTGCAGATAAATTTTCATATCCATTTTTAGTTACTAGTATATCATCTTCGATTCTAATACCAATACCACGATATTTTTTAGGGATAGTTTTGTCATTTTCATCACAATAAATCCCCGGCTCAATAGTTAGAACCATCCCCTCGGCTAAAGGTATCTCATCTCCATTTTCATCTTTATAAGGAGATTCATCATGAACATCTAAGCCCATCCAATGCCCAATTCCGTGTGGATAATATTTTTTATGCTTTTTATCTTTTATGAGCTGTTTATAATCACCCTTTAAGATTCCTAACTCTATCATCCCTTTACATAGTAGTTTTTCAGATTTTTTTTGAAGTTTACTTCTTTTTATATTTGGCTTAATCATCTTTATAATCTCTAGCTCTACACTTAAAACTAAATCATAAATCTCTTTTTGAGCATCTAAAAACTTAGCATTTACAGGAATTATTCTTGTTATATCACTAGAGTAATAATCATACTCACAACCTGCATCAATTAAGATTAAATCACCATCAACAAACTCTTTATTATTATCAATATAATGAAGAGTATTCGCAGAGTTTCCACCAGCTACTATCGAGCTGTAAGCATCACTATATGCCCCATTTTTCTTAAAAATATACTCTATCTCAGCTTGAAGCTGATACTCATTTTTTTCAAGCTTTTTAAACTTCATAGCTTTATGGTGAGCTTCTTTAGTTATCTCAATAGCTTTTTTAATTAAAGCTATCTCTGATGAAGATTTTATTAATCTCATTTTATTTATAGTTTTTGCAATATTTTTATAAGTGTATATATTTTTAGAATATTTTTTTAATATATTTACTTTTGAATCATCTATTTTAAAATCATAATACAGATGATTACAAAACAATAGATACTCTTTTAGCTTTATATCAAACTTACTATTCTCAAACACTTTATCAACTAAAAATCTTTTTTTAGCCTCTTTTTTACCTAATCTTTTTCCACTCCAAAGCTCTTTTTGTGGATCTTTTTTCTCAACAAATAATAGAGTTTTACACCCTTTATCTGTTTTTAGAATCACTAAAATAGAGTTATCCTCTTTAAAGCCAGTCAAATAATAAAAGTTGCTATTTTGTCTATATGGATACTCTGTATCGTTAGAGCGAATCTTATAATCAGCACTATAAATAACTGTAACAGAGTTTTTAGATAACTTACTCGCTAATATATCTCTTCTATCTTTATACTCAGATTCAAGTATCATCTACAAACCTCTTTTAACCAAACTGAACTTTGTGTCAACACATCTTCTAAAGCACTATTTAAAGCGATAACACCACCTTCAGCATCGAGAGTATCGCAATTAACCCTAGAACCAAAAGTTTTAGTTGCTATCGCTTTAGAGCTTTTAGCATCAACTAGCGTTAAAGAGATTCTAACATTAGCAAATGATCTGTTCTCACCCTCTTGAAAATATTGCATAAAATCATCAATAGATGTTTCAAGAATCATATCATTTCTTGTTCTTGATTTTGAGATTTGCACTGTTTTAAAAAGATTTGTATCTCTTAAAAGATTTAACATCTCTGATGTGATAGCATGATGTGGAGATAATGACCACTGAGATTGTGTATATGTAAACTGCTTATTATCTCCAGTAGCATAGTTCATATCTAAAGACATCAAAGAGCTAGAACTAAATGCTTCGGCTACTTTTAATGACTTATCAAGACAAGAGTTTAATTTAGAATCATTTTGTTCAAGGTTTGTATTGATTCTATACTCAGTTATTGATGGATTTGTTGTGCTACATCCACTTATTAACAATACTAAAACTACTATAAAAAAAGAAAATTTCATATCTACTCCTCACCTGGACCTTTCTTAATCTGTTCTTGTTTAAATAAAATATCACTTGGACTTCTCTCATACTGATTCATAAAATTCTCAACCCTTATCATTAGATGTTGCATCTCCAAAAGAGTATTATTAGCTGTTGGCACAATATCACCAGCTATCTCTTGAACATTAAACTCACCACTTTCAACTGCTCGTTTTATCTCTGCCATTGATGAACGGATACCTAAATAACTCACCATTATAGAGCCTAAAGAGGTAGATATATCACTCTCCCATACTTTAGTATGCTCAATAAGCTTATCAACATTAGGAAGCATTGCATCTACTTTTTTTGTAGTGTTGTTTACATTTATAATTGTTTCTTGAAAGTTCTTAATTGTTTTATCATCAAGTAATTTATCCATTTTATCCATAAATGAAGCGGTTTTTGTCAACAATATTGTTATTTGTTTTTGATTCTCATCATTTAATAGCTGTTCAGTTTTTGTTAATGTTTTTGACATCTTTGTTGATACACTTCCCAAAGATTGTTCAAAATTCTCAAAAAATGATGGTATTGTTTTTATTATTGGATATTTTGCACCATCTTGTATCTCTAATTGTGGAGCATAATTATCACCTAAACTTAGATTTATGTAACTTAGCCCTGTTATCCCTTGAGATGTTAACTTTGCAACTGTTGATGACTTGATTGGTGTTGATTTTAAAATAGCTATAAGAACTTCTACCTGTTCTGTATTTTTAGGATTTATTTTTAGACTTGTTACTTTACCTACATCAATACCTCTAAACTTAACTGCAGAATCTATATTTAAACCAAGTACAGATTCATCAAAAAGGATAGCATAATTTTTCACCTTAACCTCTTGAGAAGGCTTTAGTAACCAATAAGTAAACCCAAACATAAGCATTAGTGCAAAAAGAACTAATAACCCTATCATTGTATAATTAACTTTATTATTCATATTTTCCCTCAAAAAAAGTTTGTATAAATTCACTCTCGACAGATTTGATATTTTCTAAGTTACCCTCATAAGCAATTTTTTGATTATCTATAATGGCCATTTTGTCAAGAGTACCATAAATAGATTCTAAATCATGGGTAACCATCACAATAGTAAGGTTTAAAAGTTTTCTAAGTTTTAAAATTAGATTATCAAAATCTCTAGCAGAGATGGGGTCAAGTCCACTCGTTGGTTCATCTAAAAACAGTAATTTAGGATCCATCGCCAAAGAGCGAGCAAGAGCTGCTTTTTTATTCATCCCTCCACTAATCTGGGATGGGTAAAGATGGGTATCGCTAGGTTTAAGTCCGACAATATTTATTTTAAACTCAATAATCTCATCTATCATTCTTTTAGATAAGTCTGTATATTCAATAAGAGGAAGTGCTATATTTTCTTTTAGAGTCAATGAAGAAAAAAGAGCTCCAGCTTGAAATAAAACACCCCACTCTTTTCTTAATTGTTGAGCTTCACCATGAGTAATATGATTTAAATTATGACCTAAAATATTAATATCACCACCTTGAATCTCCTCAAGCATAACCATCTCTCTTAAAAGTGTGGTTTTTCCACATCCACTAGGTCCTAATAGTCCATATATTTCACCTCTATTTATAGTGAGGTTCAATCCATTATGTATAACTCTATTATCAAGTGTTGTTTTGAGATTTTTAACTTCTATCGCTATACTCATCTATATTCCCAAATTTGTAAATGCTATTGAGAAAATTGCATCGCAAACAATTACAGCAAAAATAGCTTCTACTACACTTTTTGTTGTATTTACACCTATACTTTGGGTGTCATTTTTGACCATTAAACCTCTGTATATCGCTATCGAAGCTATTAAAAATGCAAAAAACGGACCTTTTATAATACCTATAAAAAAATGTTTAACAGCGACCACTTCACTAAACCTATCTAAAAAAAGTTCTGTTGTTATATCTAAATCTATATTTGCAACAACCATACCACCTAAAATACCCATCATATCAGCTAAAAAAATCAAAATTGGCATAGCTATCATCAACGCAATAATTTTAGGTATCACTAAGAATTTATATGGATCAAATCCCATAGTTCTCATTGCATCTAACTCTTGGGTTATTTTCATAGCACCAATCTGTGCTGTAAATGCTGAACCACTTCTACCTGCTATAACTATCGCAGTTATCAAAGGTGCCAATTCACGAAAAATCGATATCCCTAACATATCTACAATAAAAATATTTGCACCATATAGTTTAAGCTGATAAGCTGACTGATAAGCTACTACAAGACCTATTAAAAAACTTGTAAGAGCGATAATTCCAAATGCTTTTACCATGCTATCATTTAGTTCATAGGCTATCTCTTTGAATCTAATGTTTTTATATGATCGCAAATAATGAAATTTTGTAGCAAACATCTCACCCATAAATGCTATAAAAGAGATAAAACCTAAATAGTTACTATAAGCTAATTTACCTGTTTTGATTAAAATATTTTCTGACCTGTTATCTAGAGGTATATGAGAATCTTTTTTTTCACCTTTTACTAATTTTAAAGTATCGAAGATTATATTATTTGAGCAAATAATCTCAACAACAATATTTTTAGATAATAGTTGTTTCTCTAAACTATCGATGTAGATTGCAGCAGCAGAATCTAAAAAAGTAAGTTTACTAAAATTTAAATACAAAATTTTAATTTTACTAAAATTGACTTGATTTATCTGTTTTTCATAATTTGATATATTATATAAATTAAACTCTCCAAAAAAATCTATGGAGAGTTTAGAATCGGCAATATTAAGAATTAAAGAGTTTTCTTTCATATATTTATTAAACTTAGAAATCTCTCGCTAATAGTTTATTGACCTTTAATATAGTTAATATTCTACCCTCTTGCTTACCAACACCCTCAATCATGCTATCTTCAGCAGCGATTGTATCTGGTGGTGGTCCAATATCTGTTTTTTTAATTCTTATTGCTGCTGTTAATCTATCAATAACAAAACCTGCAACTTCATCCCCTTGTTTTAGCACAAAGAAACGAGTTTCATCATTATGGTTTTTTGAAGGTAAACCAAATTTAACACGAAGGTCTATCAAAGGGATTACAGAACCACGAAGATTAAAAACACCCAGAACATATTGTGGAGTTTGAGGAACTCTCGTCCATGATATAGGTTTAATAATCTCTTGAATTGTTAAAATAGGCACAGCATACTCCTCCTCACCTATAATAAATCCAACTAATTGAACTATATCATCCGACTGATCTAGACCTGCATCTTGCTGCTCAGACTGTTTATTAATAATTTGCTTTAATTTATCACTCATTATAAGAACTCCGATTTAAAGTTTACATTTCTTTGCACTACACTCGATAGATAATCTGCTGAATATGGCTTAGTTATATACTCAACCATACCAGATTCAACGCCTCTCATTCTATCTGACTTGCCTGTACGAGATGTTACAGCAATTAGAGGTAAGTTTTTATATTTGTTATATTTTTTAATCTCACCTGCTAAAGAATAACCATCCATTCTTGGCATCTCTATATCAATAAGCATCGCATCAAAATTATGCTCACCAGATTTTAAAACATTCAGTGCTTCTTGCCCATCACTAGCTTCAACTAAAGAAACTCCCAATGGCTCTAGAGCTTTTCTCATAATCATTCTATCTGTTTTAGAATCATCAACTATCATGATTTTATAATCACTTGCTTTTGATTTTTCATGACTAATTTGAGCAACATTAGCTTGTTGTGTAGTAGCACTTGCTTTTACACCTTTAGCCATCTGCATAAGTGCCACAACATCAACGATTAGAGTTACACCACCATCACCACGGATAGTAGCACCAGCTACACCTTCGATACCTTTTAGATAATCACCAAGTGACTTAATAACTATCTCCTCTTGCCCAACAAGAGAATCAACAATAAGTCCTAGTTTTTGAGCACCGAGTCCAAGCACAACGACATAAGAGTATTCACTAGTATCAAGAATTCTATCTACTTCAAAAATATCTCCTATATGAACAAGAGATAAAACCTCTGACCTAAGTCTCATAACAGAGCGATTCTCAACTGTATAAATTTCATCATTTGAGATTCTAACCGTCTCTAAAACAGATGCTAAAGGGATAGCGTAATACTCCTCTTGAACACCAACTAATAAAGCTTGAATAATTGCAAGAGTTAAAGGAATCTTTAGTTTGATAGATGCACCCTTGCCAAGTTCACTATCTATATCGATAATACCATTTAGTTTTTCAATGTTTGTTTTTACAACATCCATACCAACACCACGACCGGAAACATTTGTAACCTCTGCTGCAGTTGAAAATCCAGGTTTAAAAATAAGACCAAAAGCATCTTTATCACTCATAGAATCAGCTTCTTTTTCTGTGATAATCCCTTTTTCTAAAGACTTGTTTTTCAACATATCTGCATCAAGACCCTTACCATCATCATCAATTTGAATAACAATTGCATTACCTTCATTATAAGCCTTTAGCTTAATAATCCCAGTTTCAGGCTTCTCTTTTGCTATACGATCCTCAGGTTGTTCAATACCATGATCACATGAATTACGGATAATATGTACAAGTGGATCACCAATCTCTTCAACAATTGATTTATCAAGCTCTGTATCTTCACCAGAAATTTCAAGCTCAATTTTTTTATTGAGTTCACGAGTTAAATCACGAATCATTCTAGGGAATTTATTAAATACTTTTCCAATTGGAAGCATTCTTGTTTTCATAACTGCTATTTGAAGGTCAGTTGTAACAAGAGAAACAATAGAAACAACTTGGTTAAGCTCCTCTAAGAACTCCTCACCCTCATAACGCTCTTCAACATCATCATTAATTTTAATAAGCCTATTTTTAGCAAGTACAAGCTCACCAATTAGGTTCATAAGATGATCCAGCCTTTTAACATCTACACGGATAGTTTGTTCAACTTGAGCAGGAGCTCTTTTTGCAGGGGCTGCTGCTTTTGCATCATCTTTTGGTTCAGCAGTCTCTTTTACTTTTGGTGCTGGTTTTGGTGCTGCTGGCACTGGAGCTGAAACTGGTTTTGGTTTCGGTTCAGGTGTCGGAGCTTCTGCTTCTGCTTCTGGAACAGGTGGAGCCGATGGAACATTTTCACCTGCTGCAATTTTTGCTGCTCTTTTTTGCTTATCTTCCTCTTGCCTTTGATTTAGAAGTCTCTCTATTTCTGCTTCTATCTCATCAGCATCCATATTGTCATAATCAATTTCATCCTCTTGGGGTTCAGAAGTCACAGCTAAAACTTCCTCTTGTGCAACAGGTTCCTCTTCGATAACTGGTGCTGATTCTACAACAGGAACATCTCCATCTCCCCCACTTACTTTATCTAATCTTGCAACACACTCAGACACATCAATCCCAGCATCAGTACTTGTATCACGAATAGTATTTAAAAGTGATTTCATTAAGTCAATAGATTCTAAAACAACATCCATAACATCAGGGGTTATTATGAGTTCACCATGTCTAGCTTTGTTTAAAACATCTTCCATATGATGTGTAAGGTGAGTTAAAACATCAAAGTTTAAAAATGATGACGCACCCTTAACAGTATGTGCAACACGAAAGATACCATTTAGAAGTTCTAAATCCTCGGGTGCATTCTCTAACTCAACCAAATCCTGATCTAATTGTTCAATAAGTTCAAAAGATTCAACTAAAAAATCTTGTAGTATTTCCTGAAATTCATCCATATTTATACTCCTACTTCATATGTGCACGAACAACGCGTGACACTTCTTCGTAAAATTGACTAGCTTCGAACTTAACTAAATAAGCTTCAGCACCAGCTTCCATTCCTCTACCTTCACTAAAATGATCACTTATAGATGAGTTAAAAACAATTGGAATATTATTAAATCTTCCATCTGATTTCACATTTGCAGCAAAATGAAAACCGTCCATTCTAGGCATCTCAACATCTGAGAGAATTAATTTAAGATGATCAGCTATCCCCTCTTCATATGTGTTGTACAACTCTTCTAGTTTTTCTAAACCATCTTCACCATCAATAGCCTCAACAACCTGAAAACCCATTTTACTAAGAGCTTCTTTTACAATCTTTCTAGCTGTTGAACTATCATCTAAAATAAGTGCTAGTCCAGAAAATGTCTCCAACTCATGTGGTATGCTATCAACATCAGGTTCATATAAACCTAAATCTTGAACAACACTCTCTAAATCTAAAATCAGTAAAACATTATCGCCTTCAATTTTAGTTACACCTGTAATCTTACTACCATCTAAAGTTCCCGAACCACTAGTAAAAGTTGCTGGTTCGATGTCACTCCAGTTTATTCTTCTGATTCTTTTTGCCTCATGAACTATAAAACCAATAAGCACATTATTAAATTCTGTAATAATAACTCTTAAATTTTTTTCTAAACCCTCAGGTGGTATTATACCCATCCATGTTGCTAAGTTAACAATAGGGATAACAACACCACGAAGATCAAAAATACCCTCTATATATTCAGGCGTACCAGGAAGTTCAGTTAATTGAGGAACTCTAATAATCTCTCGTACCTTTGAAACATTAATCCCATAAATACCTTCATAAACTTCATCTCCCTGTTGATTAAGGATACGAAAATCTACAAGTTCCATCTCATTGGAACCAACTTTTAATGAATTATCATCCATTTTTATATCTCCTTAGAGTATATCTTTTCTTCTAATAGTTCTTTATCTTTGCTAAATTTTACAATAAAATATCTTTGATTGCAAGCAAATACACCTAAATTTATATATACAAAATTTTTAAACTTTATAGTTTTATTTTGATGAAAATGACCCTCAATAAAATAATCACAATCAAATTTAGATTCTAATCGTTTTGAAGTATATTCTCGAAAATTATTAAGCTCTTTACAATCATTTTTTTTACTTAAATATCTGTCTAGTTTTTTTAAAATAAAATTTCCAAATAAATTATTTATAAAATTTAGTAAGATTAATACAAATCTATTTCTGGCTATATATGTATAAATCTTATACCCTGCATCACTTCCAAAATCACCGTGAGCTAAAAGAATTTTTTTGCTTTTATAATCACATACAAGAGGTTGTTTTGAGATACTAAATACTTTAGCAGATGGGAAAATTTTTTTTAGATTAAAATCATGGTTTCCCTCAAGATAGATTAACTCTATCTCCTGTGAAATATCATTTAGTAAAGATATAATCTCTTGATTGTTTTTGATTGTACTAGAGACTCCCCCAAAAAGAGCATCAAAAATATCACCTAAAAATATAAGTTGGGTTGGGTGAAGTTTTTTAGAGTTTATATCTTTAATAAACTCTAAAAGTTGTGGTCGCAAAGATGAGTAGTGTGCATCGCTAAGTATAAATGCACCCTCTTTAATCTTTATATCGCTATGGAACATAAGCTATATTTGAGATACCTAGTTTTTCATCAAGCCCCATCATTAAATTTGCATTTACAATAGCTTGGGATGATGCACCACGCATTAGATTATCAATGGCACTAGATATAAAAAGCATATTTGCTTTTCTTTTTACATAAATATCACAAAAATTTGTCCCTGCAACATTTTTCATATCAACTGGATTCTTAGATACTCTCACAAAAGGTTCATCTTTGTAAAAATCATTTAAAAACCCATACGCATCAAAATCACCATCAACTTGAATATAGATAGATGACAACATCCCTCTTGTTAATGGAATTAAATGTGGAACAAAATTGATCTCATCAAAATCTACACTAAGTTTTTGAGCAATCTCAGGAGCATGCCTGTGCATTAGAGGGTTATAAGCAAAAAGATTATCATTAACATTTACAAAATGTGTAACTTCACTAAGTTTTTTACCAGCTCCACTTACACCAGTTTTTGCATCTATGATGATAGGGGTATTTGAGATTCTTTTATCCATAAAAGGTAAAAGTCCTAAAATTGCGGATGTTGGAAAACAACCAGGATTTGCCACGAGTTTTGCAGATTTTAACTCCTCTTTAAACATCTCTGGAAGACCATACACAACATGCTCAAGATTCTCAGGGTCTGTATGTGGAGTATAAAACTCCTCATAAATATCTTGAGGTAATCTATAATCAGCAGATAAATCAACAACTTTAAGACCTTTAGCGATAAGAGGTTTCACAAACGCCATAGCAGTTTTATGAGGAAGTGCTAAAAATACAAGTTCACAATGAAAAGCTATATCGTTTAGATCAGCTTTTCTTACCTCTTGTTCACAAACACCATTTAAAGATGGGTGAAGTTCATCTATATTAACATCACCCTCAGAGTTTGCTATATAATTTAAATTAAATCTAGGATGATTTATCAGTATTTTTACAAGTTCTAAACCTGTATAACCTGTTGCTCCAACTACACCTACATTTATTTTAGTGGCACTCAAAAACTATCTCCGTATATTTCACCTCATCAATCTCAAACTCTTTAACTCCACCAGGGAGACGAACCTTAACCTCATCACCCTCCTCTTTCCCAAGAAGCTGTTTAGCAAGTGGTGAACCAAAAGATATAAGCCCAATATCAGGATTTGATTCACAACCACCTACAATTGTATATGAAACCTCTTCATCTGTATCCATATTTGTCATCACTACCGTAGAACCAAAACTAATTTTTGCATGTTCAAGTTCAGTAGGATCAACAATTTTAGCACACCCAATAAGCTCTGCTAACTCTGCTAAACGACCATCAATAATTCTTTGCATCTCTTTTGCTGCATGATATTCAGCATTTTCTTTTAAATCACCATGCTCTAATGCTTCTTCAATATCTTTAATTGTTTGTGGTCTTTTAACTTGTTTTAAATCTTTCACTTCTGCTTGTAGTTTTTCATAACCAAAAAGTGTCATCGGTTCAATTTTGTCCATATCTATTCTCTTATTTTATTTTATTTTTATTATATCAGATTTTCTAAAGATATATACTCTAGAATCTGTGTAAGTTATTAAACCTATTATTTTTTA
>JAYEKJ010000089.1:0-12542 GCA_034660975.1 Campylobacterota bacterium | reverse complement strand
TAATTAATGATATAAGTGTTCAAAGGATACAGATGTATAAAATCTTAGTTGTTGAAGATAATGCAGATAACTTAGCAGTTTTAGAGGCTTTTTTAGAAGATGATTATACTCTTGTAAATGCTGAAGATGGTAAAGTTGGTCTTGAGATGGCTATCTTAGAGAGACCTGATTTAATTTTAATGGATATATCCCTACCTGAGATGGATGGTACAGAGGTCTTAGCAGAGATTCGTCGTATTGAGGGTATTAAAAATACCCCTACAATTGCACTAACGGCTCATGCTATGGTTGGTGATAAAGAGAAATATCTGGCTCTTGGTTTTGAAGCTTATGTTAGTAAACCTATTTTAGATGATGAAGAGCTTATTGAGTTAATAGAATCTTTAATAAAGGGGGCTTAATTATGGATTTTACAAAAGCAGTGAGTATAGCAGATAAAATATACTGGGTAGGGATGCTTCTTGAAAATGACCCTTTTCAGTGTCTTCCCTATTTTATAGAAAATGGTGATGAATCTATTTTAGTAGATCCAGGATCTATGCTTGAGTTTGAAGCAGTTATGGAAAAAGTATCACAAATTACAGATATTAAAAATATTAAATATATTATCCTTCACCATCAAGACCCTGATTTGTGTGCAGCTGTTCCTGAGATAGAAAAGAGAATCGCTCGTGATGATTTGGAGATAATTACTCATAGTCGTATGACTGTACTTATCAAACACTATCAAGTGACTTCAAAATATTATGAGATAGATAAAAATGATTTAAAAATCTCTTTAAAAAGTGGACTTGAACTACAATTTTTAACTACACCTTATTGCCACTCCCCCGGTGCATTTGTTACTTATGAACCCAAATCAAAGGTTCTTTTTTCTAGTGATATTTTTGGTGGTTTAGAAGAATCTTGGGAGTTTTATGCAAAAGATGACTATTTTGAACAAGCAAAAGCATTTCATAGTGCATATATGCCAAGTAAAGATATTTTCAATTATGCTCTTAGAAAAATAGAGAAACTTGATATTAATCTAATAGCTCCACAACACGGTTCTATTATTGAGAGAAAGTATGTTTATAACCTAATAGAGGATATGAAAAATCTTGAGTGTGGATTGTATATTGATGATAAATATAACAATGAACTCATAGATACTATTTCTGAATTAGAACTCAAAGAGAAAGAGCTCAATGAGTATAAGAATCATCTTGAACAAAAAGTTAAATCTAAAACTTACTCCTTAGAAGAATCAAACTATAAGTTAAAAACTGAGCAGTTAAAGTTAAATAAGTTTAATAAATATTTGAGTGAACTAAACTCTGTTGATGTTAGTTTCCTTGCAAATAATGCAGTAAAGCAGGTTTTAGATATAACAGATTCCCAAGTTGGAATTTTTTATATAAATGATGAAAATGAGAATTTAAAAGTTTTGGCTAAATACTCTATTGATGAGAATCTTTTAGAAGAATCATATTTCGATGCTTCACCCAATGGAATTGTTAAACGAGCTCATGAGAGTGGTGAGTGGATATATATAGATGGGATTAGTGAAAATGTAGCAATAACAATCGATTTGGGTTTATACAAAGCTAAACTGCAACATATAAAAGCGATTCCCTTAGTTTTTCAAAACAAAAAAATAGGGGTAATTCTTATAGCTTCTGTTTCATCATCTCTTTTTGATGAGAGTTACCTAAGAGGGTATATCAACTCACTTGTTCAATCACTCAGTAATGCAATCTCATATATTGAAACACAAAAAAGTTCTATCGCTCTTCAAAATGCAAATATGGAACTAGAGGAATCCAATAGACTAAAATCAGAATTTTTAGCAAATATGTCTCATGAACTGAGAACACCACTCAACTCAATTATTGGATTCTCAAACATTTTACAAAAAAATAAAAAAGAGAATCTAGTAGAGAAACAACTCTCTCAACTAGAAAAGATAAATCGTAATGGGATGAATCTTCTTGATTTGATTAACAATATTTTAGATTTGAGTAAAATAGAATCTGGAAAAATGGAACTTGATGTGAGAAGGGTTGATTTAGTCAGTACTATAAGGACAACCTTAGAACTAATTATGCCACAAGCATCAAATGGTAAAAAGAAGTTACTTTTTAATAATAAACTCCCTAAAAATATATATTATTATGAAACTGATGAGCAAAAATTTAAACAAATTGTGATAAACCTAGTCTCTAACGCTATCAAGTTTGTTGAGAATGCTACTGGTGAGATTCGAGTTACTCTTCTTGAGAGTGAAGGGATGATTAAAGTTCTAGTAACTGATAATGGTATAGGGATAGCAGAGGATAAAATCGATTATATTTTTGGTGCATTTCAACAAAATGATGGAAGTACCACTAGAAAGTATGGTGGAACAGGTCTTGGTCTAGCAATCTCTAAAAGTATGGCAGATATGCTAGGTGGTTATATAGATGTTCAGTCCCAACTCAATTTTGGTTCAACTTTTGCATTATGTTTACCTATAAAAGAGATAGTTGCAGTAGATAATACTACAAAAAGTTTAGAACAGATTAAATCAAAAATACAAAGTTTCTCAAAGATAGAATCTATTTTGATAATTGATGATACACAAGATGTAGTGGAACTCTTAAAAGAGTATCTTAGTGATTCAAATTATAAAGTTTATACTGCAAATAGTGGGGAGGATGGTTTAAAACTAGCGCATAGCATGAGACCATCATTAATCACTTTAGATATTATGATGCCAAATATGAATGGATGGGAGACTTTAAAAAGATTAAAAACATCAACCCAAACAGCTGATATACCTGTTGTTATGATTAGTAATATCTCTGATAAAAATAAAAGTTTAAAGTTTGGTGCAATAGATTCAATAGTAAAACCATTTTCAAAAGATGATATAAAAACTCTTATAACAAAATATTTTAAAGATGAAAAAAAGATCACTTCAGCACTTATTGTGGATGATGAGGCTGATATAAGAGAGTTGATTCAAGAGTATATTCAAGATGATATAGAGATAATAAAAGATGCTAAAGATGGTAGAGAAGCGTTGGATATTATAGAGAGTGGTTTTATACCAGATATTATCTATCTTGATTTGATGATGCCTAATTTAAGTGGTTTTGACTTTTTAGAGATTGTAAAATCTAACAAAGCACTTAAAAATACAAATATAGTTGTAGTAAGTGCTAAAGAGTTGACATCAGAAGATAAAGAGTTTCTCAGTAGAAGTAATGTTAGTGTAATTAAAAAAGGTTCAAACATAGAATCTATAATTAAAGATTTTGCAAAGGGTATGGATGAATGATTTACATATTTCTAAGATTCTTGTAGTTGATGATAATGATGATAATTTAGAGCTTATTGAAGATTTTTTAGATGATGATGGCTATGAAAATATTATTTGTGTTTTAGGAGCTAAAGAGGCTTATGATGTTTTGGATAACAATAATATTGACCTGATAATTTTAGATATTATGATGCCTGAGATTGATGGTTTAGAAGCTTGTGAATATATAAAAACCAATCCAGAGTATAAAGATATACCAATCATTATAGCAACGGCAAAAGCTGATTTAGACACGCTTAAAGCTGGTTTTGATGCTGGAGCTAATGATTATGTTAGAAAACCTATAACAAATGATGTTGAGTTGTTAGCAAGGGTGAGAAATGCTTTAACTTTAAAATGTCAACTAGACTACATAAAAAATACGAATGAATGTTTAGATAAAAAAGTAAAATATGAGATAGAGAAAAATCATAAAAAAGATCTGCTGATGCAAGAGCAAACAAAACTTGCTGCTATAGGTGAGATGGTTGGTAGTATTGCTCATCAATGGAGACAACCTTTGAATGCTTTAAGTATAAATATTCAAAACCTTGAAGATGATTTCCAAGATGGATTAATTGATAAACTATTTGTAGATGAATTTATGGAAAAAAATAGAAAAATTATAGATTTTATGTCATCTACAATAGATGATTTTAGAAACTTTTTTAGAATAGATAAAGAAAAAATAGATTTTTCAATTTTGGAATCTGTGAATGATGTTATAAGTATTCAAAATGCTGTGATTAGAAGTTATAATATAACCATAGATATTATTGGTGAAGATTTTAATATTAATGGCTATAAAAATGAGTTTTCTCAAGTGATTATGAATCTAATTAATAATGCTAAAGATGCTCTTGTAGAAAAAAAGATAAAAGATAAAAAAATAGTTATAAAAATAGAAACAAGAAAAATTAAAATAGAAGATAATGCCGGTGGGATAGATGAAAAGATTATAAATAGAGTTTTTGAACCCTACTTCACTACAAAAGAGCAGGGTAAAGGTACAGGTATGGGTCTATATATGTCAAAAATGATTATTGAGAATAACATGGGTGGAATCTTGAATGTTAAGAATATTGACAATGGTGTCTCCTTTGAGATAATTATGAGTAATAAGGTTTAGAGATGCTAGATTATACAAAAGAGATTACGATACTTTATGTTGAGGATGAAGATGATGTTAGAGAGGGTTACTCTAGAGCATTAAACCGAATCTCAAAAGAGTTATATACTGCTCCAAATGGTTCTATTGGTCTTGAACTTTATAAAAAATATAATCCAGATATTGTTATTAGTGATATTAGAATGCCTGTTATGAATGGTTTGGAGATGGTAAAAGAGATAAAAGATATAAATCCTGATGTAAATATTATATTTACAACTGCCCATAGTGAAAGTAGCTATCTTTTAGAAGCAATTGAACTTCATGTAGAGGGGTATCTTTTAAAACCTGTTCAAAAAAAATCTATGATTACTCTTATAGAAAAATTAGCTAAACATATAACACTTGAGAAGGAAAATATTGAGCAAAAGCTTATGCTTCAACATATTATCGATGCTGAAAATAGTTTGTCAATAATAACTAATCTAAATACAATCTCTTTTGCTAGTAAATCTTTTTTAAATCTATTTGGATTAGAAAAAATTCCCCAGTTAAACAGTAGTTTTGAATCTATTTTAGATATTGTGGCTGATAGTAATACTTTAATCAATAAAGAGAAAATTCTTAAAAGTATTGATGAGGGAGGGACTCTTTATCAATATATACAAGGTTTAGATGAAACAAAAAGAGTGGCTACAATTAAAGATTTTGATGGTAATTTAAAATCTTTTTATATAAATATTTCAAAAATCAATGATACTAATCTACTTATTGGCTTAACTGATATTACTAAAATGGAACAAAAACTAGAAGAAACACAAAAAAAAGCATACTTAGATGGTTTAACAAGAGTTTACAATAGAAATAAGTTTCAAGAGGTATTTGAGTACCAGTTAAAACAGTACAAACGGTATAAACAATCATTTAGTATAGCAATATTAGATATTGATCATTTTAAAAAATTTAATGATAAATATGGTCACTTAATTGGTGATGAAGTTTTAATCATCTTAGCTAAAACAATGAAAGAAAATATGAGAGAAACAGATACTTTTGCTAGATGGGGTGGTGAAGAGTTTGTAATTTTACTTAACAATACTACTTTAGAAAATGCGATAAAGAGGATAACAAGTTTTAAGGATGATATTGAAAACTTGGAACATGAGGTAGCCGGAAAGATTACAGCTTCTTTTGGTGTAACTCAAGTTAAAGATAATGATACGATGGATTCTATATTTAAAAGATCAGATGATGCTCTATATATTGCAAAAGCAAGTGGTAGAAATTGTGTAGAAAGTAAAATTTAATGTTAAAACTACAAAGCACTTTTCAAATAAAACTATTTTTTATAGTGATTTTTTTAGTATCTTATCTCTTAGTTTTTTATGTGGCTATTTTGTATAAAGAGAACTTAATAGATAAACAGTTAAATTATAAAGTCAAAGAGTTAGAGATAAATTTTAATATTACAAGTTCTAAAAATAAAATAGATGCAAGAGCTATTAATTTTGTTTTAACAAAAAATGAAAAATTGTTAAATATTTTAAAAAAAGCAAAAGATGCTGATGAGCATCAAAGAAACATACTAAGAGATAAGTTATATAAATTATTTGATATACAATATCAAGCGATGAGAAAAAAAGGTGTTTTACAGTTTCAATTTGTTTTGCCTGATAATACCTCTTTTTTAAGAATGCATAAACCTAGTAGATATGGTGATAATCTTGCAGATGTAAGATATAGTTTTAAATATACAAATGAAACTGAAAAACTATCATTTGGGTTTGAACAGGGAAGAACAGCACACGCTTTTAGAAATGTTTTTCCAGTTCATAAAAATGGTGAATATTTAGGTTCATTTGAGGTGTCTTACACATCTGAATCTATGCAAAAAAATCTTTTAGATATCAACAAAATCTATTCCCATTTTTTGGTAAATAAAAAGATTTTTGATACAAATGCATGGGAAAGAAAAGATCTTGTATTAAAATACACTCAAAGTATTGAAAATAAGAACTATATGTTTACTCTTGGTGATGATAGTAATAGGGGTGAAACAAGTAACTTTAAAACAATATTAATTGATCCAAATAGAAAATATATAGAACAAAGGATGTCAAATTCTGATAAATTTGCTTTTTATAAAAAGATTGATAATTATGTAAAAGTTGTTGCATTTTTACCAATAAAAAATATTAAAGATAAAAAAACTATTGCTTACCTAGTTTCATATAGCAAAGATGATTACCTGTATGAGATATTGACTAATTTTAGATATATAAATATTATTTTCTTTTTTTCAATAGGGATAATCCTATCTCTTATATATAAACAATTTATGTATAAACGGTATCTACAAGATGAGATTAGTATAAAAACTCAATCGTTGGTAGATTTGAATAATACTCTTGATGAGAAGGTGAAAAAAAGAACAAAAGAGCAGAATCAGCTTTTATCTCTGTTTGATAAGGGTAATATTACCCTGTTTAAATGGAAAAATGATGAGGAGTGGAGTGTAGAGTATGTCTCAGATAATGTTGAAGATTTAACAGGTTATACAAAAAGAGAGTTTTTAGATAAAAAAATAAGTTATTCGTCTATTATAAATTCTGATGATTTAGAAACAGTTTTTAATGAAGTACATAATGCTATCTCTACTAAAACAGATCTGTTTATACATAAGCCATATAAAATATTAACCAAAAATAATGAGGTGAAATGGCTCTATGACACCACAAGTGTACTTAGAGATAGCGATGGTGAAATCACATATTTTTTAGGTTATATAATAGATATCACACAAATGAAAACTATGGAGATAAAGCTTAATGAATTAAATGAACATCTTCAAGATGAGGTGGATAAACAGACAAAAAATAATCTTAAAAAAGATAAGATTTTGCAAGAACAATCAAAATTAGCTGCAATGGGTGAGATGGTTGGTGCAATAGCTCATCAGTGGAGACAACCCTTAAATTCATTAAATATAAATATACAAAATCTTGATGATGATTATGCAGACAAGTTGATAGATGAAGAGTTTATTGATGATTTTATAGTTAAACAAACAAAAACTATACAGTTTATGAGTTCTACAATAGATGATTTTAGGAACTTTTTTAGAGTTGATAAGATAAAAAAAATCTTTAGTGTCAAAGAGGCTATTGAAGCAACAACATCGATTCAATCAGCACAACTTAAAAATTCAAATATCTCCTTGGAAATTTTAGGTGATGATTTTCAACTAGAGACACTTGAGAGTGAATTTCATCAAGTGATTTTGAACTTAATAACAAATGCTAAAGATGAATTGATAAAAAATAATATTGAGCATGGAAAAATAACTATTACAATAGAGAAAAATAAAATAGTGATAGGTGATAATGCAGGTGGTGTACCAAAAGATATTATAAATAGAGTATTTGAACCATATTTTACGACAAAAGAGCAGGGTAAAGGGACTGGTATGGGGCTTTATATGTCAAAAATGATAATTGAACAAAATATTGGTGGAACACTTAGTGTAAAAAATTCTAAAGATGGTGCAGAATTTACAATAAGTTTCTTACACAAGCTTGGAAGTGATAAAACTTTAAACTTGCATATACTATCTTAATGTATAATTTTACAAAAATATAGATAGAGGTTCCCTTTGAATAATATCCCACACATTCCAGTTTTATATCGTGAAGTAATTGAGACATTTGAAGATATGCAAGATGGCATTGTGATTGATTGTACCATGGGATATGGTGGACACTCATCTATGATTCTAGATTCTAATCCAAACATAAAACTCATAGCGATAGATCAAGATCAAACAGCGATAGATTTCTCTACAAAAAGATTAGAAAAATATGGTGATAGAGTGGAGATAAAAAAAGGTCGATTCTCAGTTGTGATGAAAGAAATTTTAAAAGAATATAATGTAGATGATATAAAAGGTATCTTAGCAGATATAGGGGTGTCATCACTTCAACTTGACCAAAAAGATAGAGGTTTCTCTTACGATAGTGATAACCTTGACATGAGAATGGATAAAGGTTCATCTCTTAGTGCTGAGGATGTTGTAAACAGTTACTCAACTCATGAATTAGGAAAGGTTTTACTCGAATATGGAGAGTTAAGAAATTATAAGAAAATAGCCTCTTGTATAGTTGAAAATCGTCCATTTTCATCAGCAAAAGAGTTGGGTGATGCAGTGAAACCCCATATGCCAAAAGGTAAAAAAATCCATCCAGCAACACTTCTTATGCAGGCTATCCGTATTGAGGTAAATGATGAGTTAGGTGAGCTAAAATCATTACTACAAACTATTGCTGATACTAAATTACCAAATGCAAAAGTGGCTATTATCTCTTTTCACTCTTTGGAGGATAGAATCGTTAAAAAAGCATTTAGTAATTGGTCGAAATCTTGTATTTGCCCAGCAGAAGCTATGAGATGTGAATGTGGAAATAATCATGGACTTGGGAAAATAATATCTAAAAAACCTATCATGGCAAATGATGATGAGTTAAAAGAAAATGTTAGAAGTAGAAGTGCAAAAATGAGAGTTTTTCAAATGGATAATGATGAGCGTTAAATCTGAACTTTTAGATGAGATTGAAACAATAATCACTCCTGAGAAAAAACTAGATTTTCTCTATCTACTTTATACTTTGATAGTTTTGTGTTTTACATGTTTGATTCTTTTTCCAAAAATATATCTTCAACAACAGATCTATTATAAAAGTAGAGATATTTCAAAATTAAATAGAGAATATGTAGCTTTAAAAGAGGAGAATCGACTTATAAATGCTTCTGTTGAAGCTATTCGATTTAAGAATCAGATACTAGATACACTTTTTTAGGAACTTAAAATATGCTTCGTCGTTTTATAGAATTTTCAATTGATAAACCGCTTTTAAACCATCTACTACTCACTTTTATTTTATTACTCTCAATTTTTTCTTATATAAATATACCAAAAGAGATATTCCCACCTATGGCTATGGATAAGGTTTCTATCACAGGTGGTTACGCTGGTACTTCGGCTGATATACTCGATAAGATGGTTGTAAAAACCATAGAGGATGATTTACAAAATATAGATGAACTTGATGTTATAAAAAGCACCATAAAAAATGGAAGTTTTTTTATAAATGTAGATATAAAACCAGGGTCTGATAATATTAGTGTTTTAAATGATGTTAAAGATATAGTAAGTTCAGTTCGAAAAGATTTACCAGCTGATATGGCTGAACCGATAGCAAAAATTAAAACTCATGCTTTTCCCCTTGTTCTTATCGCTTTAGCTGGTGATGTTGATAAGAATGAACTACTAGAGAGAGCAGAGGAGTTAAAGAGTCAGCTGAGTTCCCTTAAAGATTTGAGTGAGATAAGCATTCGTGGTGATGCTGATGAAGAGTTAGTTATAAATATAAATGAGCAAAAGATTATAGCGATGGGTTTACAACCATCTTTGGCAGTGTCAGCTATAAAAAGTATAAGCTCTATCTTCCCTATCGGTACCATCAAAGAGAAAGGCTCACATCTTTATATATCAACCTTTAATGGTGAAAAAGATAATGAAAATATAGAGAATACAATCATAACAGTGGGTGAATCTAGAGTAAGAATCGGAGATATTGCTGATGTCTCTTTTAAACTTAGTGATGAATCTGAACTCTCCCACTATAACGGTATCAGAAATGTATCTGTTAATGTTACAAAATCTAAAGATGGAAACTCAATAACTTTAGTTAAAGAGATAAGAGAGTTGTTAAAGCAAAACAGCATAAATTATCCACACCTTCAATACGAAATATATACAGATACATCTATATGGATAAAAAATCGTTTAAATGTAGTGTTTTCAAATATAGTTTTTGGTCTTATGCTTGTGTTTATTGCGATGCTGATTTTCATAAATCGTGGAATTGCTATGGTTGTAGCTATCGGGATTCCTATGAGTTTTATGATAGGTTTAATCGTTACTGATTTGATGGGTAACAGCTTAAATATGCTATCACTTTTAGGTGCTTTAATAGCTTTAGGGATGCTTGTCGATGAAGCGATAGTTGTTGCTGAAAATATTTACAGACACTTAGAGGAGGGGATGCCAAGACGAGAAGCTTGTATAGTTGGAGCAACTGAGATGTTTCCTGCCGTTCTAACTGCTACGCTTACTACCATTTTCGCATTTTTGCCTATGTTGATTCTAACGGGTGAGATGGGTACATTTATAAAAATCATACCTGTGATGATAACAGTTTTACTACTCTCTTCACTCTTTGAAGCTTTTTATTTTTTACCACTCCATGCTCACGATTTTTTAAGAGTATCACATGATGAAAGTTTTACTAAAAAACTTTGGAAAAAAATGCACCATTGGCATAGTAGAGTTTTACACTTTGTTTTTAGAAGAAAATATATCTCACTTTTTGTGATAGTGATTTCGATATTAAGCATCACATTTGTGTTGATGAAAAACTCTAAATTCCAAATTTTTCCTGATTTTGATAACACTCAGATATATGTAAGTGGTAAGGTAAATATCAATAATGAGTTAGAAGATACAGAGAAAAAAGTAACTCTCATAGAGCAAAAACTTCTGAAAAATTTGAATGAAGATTCTGTATCCTCTATCACATCTGTAACTGGTTTTAAGCTTGATGCTAAAAACAAAGCAGAGATGGGTGAAAACATGTTTCATATATTTATAGACCTGCATGAAAGAGCCCCAAGTAATGTTTTTGACAGATATATTAGCCCTTATCTCTCTATAGATTATGATGCTGAGATTTTAAAAAGAGATAGAGATGCAAAGGGTATTGCAAAAGATATTGAGAAGTTATTAGCAGAGTTTAGAGATAAAAAAGATGGTGATTCTTTAGAGTATGAGGAGTTGCTTGTAAAAGTTCCAGGTGCTGGAATCGTTGCACATGATATTGAGGTGAGTTTAAGTGGAAGAGATGAAATATCAATTCTTAAAGGGATAGAGTATTTAAGTGATGAATTAGAAGTTGTAACAGGGGTAAAAAATATCGCTAATGATGCAGATATTGGTGAGAGGGAGTTAAAACTTCGTGTGAACCAATATGGACAGCAATTAGGCTTTAATGAGGAGCTAGTATCAAGAGAGTTACGCTCATACTACCTAAAGGGTGAGTATGGCAAGATGTTTAATGAGACTGGTATTATCCGTATAAAGATTCAAAGTGATGCAAATGAGAAGATAGATTCTATAAATAGGATGCAAATTCAAATCCCATCAACAAATCAGTTTGTAGCACTCAAAGATATATGTGATTTTATGATGATGCAAGGTTTTGTAGCATTAAATAAAGAGGATGGGGTAAGAATTAGAAGTGTTTTTGCATCAATAGATAAAAATGTAATTACATCATCTGAGGTTATGAAAAAAATAGAACCAGCATTGGAAAAACTGAAAAATGATGGCTATAAACTAGAGATAAAAGGGGAAGAGAAAGAGAATGCTAAAAATAAAAGAGAGATGCTTCAATCAGCTGTTATTGCAATATTTTTGATATTTATAACTTTGGTTTGGTTGTTTGATTCTATACTAAAATCTTTGATAGTTATTAGCACTATCCCTTTGGTTTTGCTTGGTGTATATTTTGGTCATTTAGTTATGGGATTAAATATGACAATGACAGGGCTTATAGGTACAGTTGGGTTAGCTGGAGTTGTTGTAAATGATGGTTTAATTGTGGTGAATTTTATAAAAAATGCCACCGATACAGAAGATTTGATGAAAAAAGCAAAAACAAGACTAAGACCAATCTTACTCACATCTTTAACAACAGTGTTAGGCTTATCAACACTAATCTTCTTCGCATCAGGTCAAGCGATGATTCTACAACCTATGGCAATCTCTTTAGGCTTTGGTATAGCATGGGCAACAGTACTAAATCTGATTTATATACCTCTACTATATGCAGTGATATATAAAATAAAAGAACCTAAGCAAATTATAAGCTGTACTTGATTATAATTCGACCCTACAAAGCGAAAGCTTGTTTTAGTGGGTCTTTAGCTCAGTTGGTTAGAGCCCTCCGCTCATAACGGAGTGGTCATGTGTTCGAGTCACATAGGACCCACCACTTA
>JAYEKJ010000088.1:0-12630 GCA_034660975.1 Campylobacterota bacterium | reverse complement strand
AGTGATGAATAATCATCTTTTTCGTTATACTTACAAAAATAAATCACAAAAAAGAGTTCAAGTGCGTCTTCCTAAAGGTTTTGGTAAAAAATATTTTTCATTAGTTGCTATACAGGCGTATGTATCTTTAGCAAAAATTATTGCACTTAGTGTATCTACCTCAACGCTTGATGGAAAATCTCTTAGAATTAAAATCAACTCCCCTCCTTTCTCTTAATCATCTTAACAAATACAAAAACAACACATCACTAACATAGAACTACTGTTTCTAAAAATAGAAACTACGAGAGGATACTTATGAAAAGATATAGACATTACAAACAAGATAAGGCGATAATTTTATCTTGTTTTGGTTCAGTTATAGAGCAAGATAAATATTTAGATTTAAAAAAGTTAATAGAATCTAATTTTGGAGAAGTTGATGTTTTTTTATCGTTCTCATCACGAATGGTTTTAAAAGATTTAGATAAAAGAGAGATCCCTTACAAGAATCTTTCTCAGGTTTTAGCAGATGTAGATATGTTAGGTTATAAAAACATTATAGTATCATCTATAAACCTTTTCCCAACAGATGAGCATGATATGGTGAAAAAAATTGTAGATGGGTTTAACAACTTTTCACTCGCAAACATCCGATACACAAATGCGATTCTCACAAAAACTAAAGAGACTACTCTCTATTTAAAAGAGTTAGATGAGATGCTTACACAAGAGGAAGTTGCAAATCTTTATGTGATTCATGGAACACCTGCTCTTGAACTCGGTGGTATAGAATCTATAAGTTATAGTGCCTCCTTACTAGAGATGCTAGGAGATAAAAACTACACCTGCTCACTCGAAGGCTCTTTCCCTTTTTATGCCATCAAAAAACAACTTGTTAAAAAAATGTTAGCTGAGGGTGTAAAAAAAGTACAAATCATCCCTATGCTTCTTGTGAGTGGGAATCACTACATAAAAGATATGATTGAGATAAAAGATGAGTTAGCTGAGTTTTTTGAGAGCTCCATAGTGGAAACAAAAACTAAAGGGGAACGCTTTAATCTCATAGAGTTAGAATCTTCAAAAAATATAATCATAAACAATATAAAAGAGGAGATTATAAAACTTGGATAAAAAGCTTTATATGGTCTCTCTTGGACCTGGGGATTCTCAACTCATAACCATCAAGGCACTCAAAGCACTGCAAAACAGCGATGCTATCTGTGTTCCAACTAAAAGTGCTGATAACAGTTTTGAGAAGTCTCTTACTTATAAAATAGTAAAACAGTTAATGGATGAACACGGTTTTGAGAAAAAAATCATCCCTGTCTATACACCTATGCACTTCAAACAAGAGGATTGGCAATATCAAGTTCATCTACTCAACAAAGCATTACAAACAAACGACACCATCTCTTTTGTGACACTTGGTGATAGTGCTGTTTATAGCACCGTTTATTATCTCCTAGATATTATAAAAGTACAAAACAAAGAGCTTTATGATTCTTCTGAGGTTATAGCAGGGGTGACATCATTTTCACAAAGTTCTGCTAAAGTTAAAAAACCACTTTGTGTGGGCGATAGTTCATTTAGTATTGTTCCCCTTTTAGGTAAGGTCGTTCCAAACACAACCGTATATATGCGACCAAAAATAGGGATGAGTACAGACGAGATAGATGAGAATGGACAAATCTATACATTTGAGAATCTAAACTACGATGGTGAGAGAATCACAAACAAAAAAATTCCAAAAACTAAAAAGTATATGACCCTCTTTATAGACTTTTTCCAAAAGGACAACTAAATGAGTTTTATTCAAGAGCAACCCCCTATAAATATCGGTGCAGATATATCTGTAAAATCTTTTGAGATGATAGAAGATGAGCTTCAAGATTATGAAAAAGCAAAAGAGTTTGATAAAAATGAGATAGAGGTCATAAGCCGACTTATCCATACCTCAACTTGTTTTGAGCAGGTTTTAGAAAATATATTTTTTACCAAAGATGCAATTGTTAGAATGCAAAAGTTACTTAAAAACAAAGCAAAAATTATAGTAGATGTAAACATGATAAAAGTGGGACTTAGCTCATTTTATCTCGATACTTATGGCAATGAAGTTGTATGTTATATAAACGAGC
The DNA here is from genome assembly GCA_034660975.1 of Campylobacterota bacterium. Taxonomy (GTDB): domain Bacteria; phylum Campylobacterota; class Campylobacteria; order Campylobacterales; family Sulfurimonadaceae; genus Sulfurimonas. The sequence goes on along the minus strand of JAYEKJ010000088.1, from coordinate 10,513 downwards.
CATTCACTTATGAGAGAGCTGAGATAAATAAAACAACAAGAAGTTATGCAGCCGTAGTTGAGGCGATAAAAAAACATAAAGATGAGCCGATGATTCTAGCATGTGGGAATGCTCCAACTTTTATCTATGCTGCTATAAATACTCTTCTTGATGAGGGTGTTGATTTGGCAAATGTTGCTTTTATACTCTTCCCTGTTGGTTTTGTAAATGTTGTAGAATCTAAAGATTATGGAAAAAGATTTTGCCAAGAGTTCAACATCCCTGCTGTGATTATGGAGGGGCGATTTGGAAGTTCCACTATGACAGTAGCAACTCTCCATGCGACTTATAAACTTATAAAAGATTACGATGGAAAAGATAAGTACAATGGGAAGTAAAATCAATATCATGGGAAGTGAGGTTGTTGAGGGCTTTGAGTGTAAACCCAAAGTTTTAGATATGAACAAACCTATGATGCACTACAAAAATATTATCAATGTTTGTGTAGATAAAAGATGTTCTGAGAATGGAAGTTCTAAAGCTGGTGATGATTTAAGAGAGCTTATCAAAGAGTGTGATTTGGTAAGTGGTGAGAATAGAATCAAGGTAACAAGAACATTTTGTCAAGGTGCTTGTAGGCATGGGCAAGTGGCTAATATATTTTCAAATACTCAAAAAAATGGCTTAGAAAAACATAACAACATTTGGCTTAGAAAAACTCATGAGTATGATAAACAAAAATGGACTCAATTGCTCTATGCCATAAGAGACGCTCAAGATTTAGATAGGTTTGAGCAGATAAAGATGAAGGTATTTTAAATAAAATCCTATGAAAAAAGAGACTAAAAAACTTCATAGTGGCTATACAACGGGTGCTCATGCCTCGTTTGCATTTCACTCAGCTTTGGATCTTTTTTTAGCCACTAACAAACACACTCTTAGTAAAACTAATAAGATGGATAACGATGATTTGGATGTGACTAAAGGGTGTGAAATCATTGTCTCAATATCAAATAATCTTAGTGATTTAAAACTCAATTCAATCACCCATAAACCTTATATATTGGAATCTAAAAACTCTAAATGTTTCGTTTATGCTGGTGAGGGTGTTGGTGTTGTTACAAAAGATGGGCTAAAACCACCAAAAGGATACCCTGCTATTAACCCTACACCATTGGAATCTTTTAGGGATATATTTCTTAAAACAGTTAGCAAAAAGATAGAGTTTTTTTGTTGTGTTAGTGTTAGTGATGGGGAAGTGTTAGCTTTACAAACAGCGAATGCAAAAGTTGGGGTTCTTGGTGGAATCTCCATCTTAGGAACTCGTGGAATTGTAAAACCAATCTCTGCTGATGCTTACCTAGATAGTATCAAAGAGGAGCTAAACTTTGCTTATACAAATGCTTATGAATCTATCCATTTTACACTTGGAAACAGCTCTTATCAAAAAGCATTAAAATCAGCAAGTGAGGTTTCAAGCTCACCTAATTCTGCTTATATTATCGAGATAGGAAATTTCATCTTTGATGGAATCTCTTTAGCAGTGAGTAAAAAGTTTAAAAACATAGTGTTATGGATAGGGGTCGCAAAATCGGTAAAAATAGCACAAGGGTGTAAAAATACTCACAATAGATTTGGTTCTATTGACTTTAAAGATGTTGGTTCTTGGATAGATAAAGATTTAGAGGATTGTATCACTATAAAAGGGCTAAGAGAATCCCTTGGTGATGATGTTTATGAGTTTGATAAAATAGTATTAAAAAAAACAAAAGAGCAACTATATAGATGGTTCGATAAAAAAATAGAGGTGATAATATGCTAAGTATAATTGGTAACGGGATGGGAGATTACGATTTTTCAAATATTGATATAGATCTATCCAAATTTGACAAAATCATCTGCGATAAAAACTTTAAAGTAGAGGGTGAAAAAGTCCTAAAAGGTGGCTTCAAATTTGCAAGAGAATATATACTAGAAAATTACGATAGAGAAGATATAGCTTATGTAGTAACTGGAAGCCCATTTTTCTTTAGTGCTGGGATTTTAGTTGCAAATAAACTTCCAAAAGATAAAGTAAAAATCATCAATAACACCTCATCAAAAGTATATATGCAAGAGAGATTATTTATAAACGATAACGATATAGATACTTTTTCACTTCATGGAAGGGTAAATATAGACTTGAGAAAATTTTTACAAAACAAATACACATTTGTGGTTTGTGATAAGTTCACAATACCCAAAATCAAAGATGCCATAAAATACTTAAAACCACAAGATATAGAGGTAAGCATAGGTTATAAACTAGGCTACAAAGATGAAGTTATCGAGCAGATAAATCTATTTGATTTTAGTTATAGAGCTTTTGATATGAGTGAGCCGTATGTTTTAATGATAAAAAAGTTATTCACACCTAAACCAACTGTTAGTGCTGATGATGATTTTGTAACACAAAGAGGGATGATAACAAAACAGTACAAAAGACACTTATCACTTCAAAACCTAGATTTAGAACCAAACCAACTTTTATGGGACATCGGTGCTGGAAGTGGGAGTTGTGGAATCGAGGCATATAAACGCTACAAAGTAAGAACTATATTTTTTGAAAAACAGCCCCAAAGAGTTGAATTTATAAAAGAGAATTTAAAGAATCATAAGGTTTTAGATAGCTTACTTTTAGAGGGTGATGCTGAGGAGTTATTTGAGAGTTTAGAGGAGAATCCACAAAGAATCTTTGTTGGTGGAGGTGGTGAGAAAGTGATAGCTAAACTTCCAAAACTATATGAAAGACTAGATGAAAATGGTGTGATGCTCATCAATGCTATCACTCTTAAACATCTCTCATTGATGATAAATATTTTGAATGAAAATGAGATTAAATACGAAGTTTTTTCACTCTCTATGACAGCATATAAAGGGAAACTAGATTTAGTTGAACCTGAGAGACAGCTCTTCCAAATAAAGGTAGTAAGGAACTTAATATGATATATTTTATAGGTGCAGGGTGTGGTGATCCTGATTTGATAACTGTTAAGGGGATGAAGATTCTTCAAATCGCTGATGCAGTTTTATATACTGGTTCACTTGTTCCAAAAGAGGTTTTAACTTGGTGTAAGAGTGATGCTCTTATACAAGATTCACAAGGGATGAAGTATCCTGAGATATTTGAATTTTTAACAACCCATAAAGATAAAATAGTTGCTCGTGTTCACACAGGCGACCCCTCTATCTTCTCAACCATCGCAAAACAGATAGAGTTTTTAAACTCGCAAAACATAGAGTATAAAGTGATTCCCGGGGTAAGTGCAGCGTTTGGGGCAGCTTCAAGTTTAGGAATCGAATATACAATTCCGGGTGTTTCTCAGAGTATTGTTTTAAGTAGAGTTGAGGGGAAAACTCCAAACCCTGAGAAACTAAAAAATATTTTAGCTTTAAAAAACTCATCTTTAGTTTTTTATCTCTCTATTTTACTTCTAAAAAAATTAAAAAAAGAGGCTTTGGAGATGGGCTACTCTCCTGACACTCCATGTTGGGTAGTTGAGAAAGCCACTTGGGAAGATGAGGCGATTTATAAAGGGACTATTAGCGATATAGAGAATCAAGTTAGTCACATAAAAGGAATCGCCCTTATACTTTTTGGTGATTTTTTACACCAAAAAGAGAGTGAACAGTCTCATCTTTATGTGAAACCTTTAGTCAAAGAGTTACAAAAATGAAAATAGCGATAGTTACTATAAACCAACCTAGCCTTGATAGTGCAACGAACCTGTTTAGATATTTAAAAGATGATTATGAAGTTGTCGTTTATGGAAAAAAAGATTTAAAACATACTCTTGATAATCTTCATATCTATAACAAACTTGATGATATTTTACCCTCAGCTTGGGTGAGTTATGATGCCATTATCTGTATCTTAGCTATGGGTGCAGTTGTGAGAAAGATAGCACCACTTTTAGTTGATAAAGCCACTGACCCTGCTGTTTTAGTTATAAACCTCGCTCTTGATAAAGTTGTTCCTTTGCTGAGTGGGCATCTAGGTGGTGCCAATGAGTTAGCTGATGATTTAACTTCCTTACTTCCAAATTGTATAAACTTTATAAGCACGGCAACCGACCAAACAAACACTTTAGCTTTTGAGATGGAAGCCAAAAGAAATGGCTGGGAGATAGCAAATCTCAAAAAGTTAGCAAATATATCAAACAGACTTTTAAATAAACTCCCCGTAAAAGTGGCGACTTTGCAAAATGTATTTGATAAATTGTCAAAAAAAGAGAACTTAGAACTTATAGAGTTTGATTCTACGGATGAAAATTCAGTTGTTATATCTCCAAATATTCAATCAAAGAATCTTACTCTAAAACCAAAAGTTTTTTTAGGGATTGGGTGCAATAGAGGTACAACTTGTAGTGAGATAGAAAATAGTGTTAAAATATTTTTAGAAAAAAATAATCTCAAAATAGAGCAGATAAAAAACATAGCATCATTTGAGGCAAAATCAGATGAAGTTGGTATTTTAGAGTTTGCAAAAAAGTATAACTTTGATATACAATTTTATGAAAAAGAATCTATAAATGGTTTAGAAACTGAGTTTAGCCCCTCAGCATCAACAAAGTTTTTTGGACTCAAAGGGGTGGCTGAACCATCTGCGATTTTATGTTCAGTTTACAAAGAACTCATTATAAGAAAAGAAGTTTACAACAAAAAGATCACAATTGCAGGAGCGATTTAGAGATGAAAAAATTATATATACTAAGTAGTGGAGCTGGTGGCACTAACTACATAACAACACAAGCATTAGACGCTATAAACGATAGTGAAGTGATAGTATCTTACACAAAATATGCAAAAGAGTTAAAAGAGCTAATAGCCGATAAAGAGGTTTACACCTCAGGGATGACCCACGAAATAGATAGATGCCAACAAGCGATAAACTATGCAAAAGAGGGTAAAACCACTTGTATAGTTTCAAACGGTGATGTAAATGTTTTTGGGATGGCTACACTTATAGTTGAGCTTCTTGATGAGCAAAATCTTTGGGATGATATAGAACTTGTTTCGATTCCAGGTGTAACATCTTTCTTAGCTGCTGCTTCGAGAGCTGGGGCTCCAGTATCACAAGATTTTGCTGTTATCTCACTCTCAGATAGATTAACAGATATAAATATGATAGATAAAAGAGTAAAAAATTCACTAGATTCTGACTTCATCATAGGAATCTATAATCCAAAATCAAAAACTAGAATCAAACCTTATGAAAACTTTTTACAAGCATTAAGTGAGGTTGATGAGAAGATAGCTATTATCGCTTCAAATGTTGGAAGAGAAAAAGAGAAAATCAACATAAGCACAACAACGGACTTGATAACACAAGGCTTAGAGCATCCAGATGTATCTATGTCAACACTTATAATGGTTTGTAACTCAAACACAAAACTCACTAAAAATGGCTTAGTTTTAACACCTAGAGGGTATCTAAACAAGTACGATATGGATGGGAGTATAAAAAAGTGATGGCTATGGGAGAAAATACAAAAGTTTATCTAGTTGGTTGTGGTGTCGGAGACCCTGAGCTTTTAACAATGAAAGCGTATAGAATCATACAAGAGGTGGATGTGGTGCTTTATGATTATCTTATAAGTGATGAGATAATGGAGTTAGTTCCCACGCAAACAAAAAAAGTGTTTGTTGGGAAGAAAAAAGGTTCCCACTCATTCTCACAAGAGGAGATCAATACCCTTATACTAAAGTATGCAAAAGAGGGTTTTAGTGTTGCTAGACTCAAAAGTGGTGATCCTTTTGTATTTGGTCGTGGAGCTGAGGAGATGAAAGAGTTACTCTCTCATGATATTCAAACAGAGGTGATTTCAGGAATCAGCTCTTGTATATCTGCTCCAGCATTAGCAAATATCCCTGTAACTGCTCGTGATTATGCAAGTGGTTTTAGTGTTGTATCTACTCATCTTAAAAACAATCGTGTGAATCTTGATTGGTGTGATCTACTAAAAAAAGAGAACCATACAATAGTGGTACTAATGGGTTTATCTCGTGTATCTGAGATAGTAGAGGAATCTAAAAGGCTCAATATACCCAAGGATAAACCTTGTGCAATTATCTCAAACGCAAGTAGAGAGAACCAACAAGTGATAATCACATCTTTAGAGAAACTAACTAAAGATGCACAGACAGCTCAAAGCCCAGCCATTTTAGTTTTTGGTGATGTTGTTGGGTACTACCGTTAAAAAATATATATATAGGAATACTTATAATGAAAAATAAAATAATACTATCACTCATATCAGTAATAGGCTCACTCCACGCAGAGAACCAATACACTTAGAGACTATCAGCGTGACAGCATCTCAAGGAACTACACTAGAGAAAAAAGATGTGACAGACAGTGTTAAAGTTATCACTAAAGAGGCGATAGAGGAATCTCGTGTAACTACTCTTGATGAGGCACTTAGTAAGCTTGGTGGCTTATCTATAGCACAAAATGGTGGTGCTGGAAAAACTAGCTCTATCTATCTTCGTGGTATGAGTTCAAAAAGGATTCTTGTTCTTATAGATGGTGTTCGCTATAACAACCCAACATCTTTTAGTGGGGCTGAGTTTTCACAAATCATGCTTCATGATGTAGAGCAGATAGAGATTATTAAGGGTTCTAGTTCTGGAGTATGGGGCAGTGATGCAACTGCTGGTGTTATCAACATCATAACATCAAAAGCAAAAAATGGATTTCATAGCTCTTTAAATGTAGAGTATGGCTCATTTGAGACTAAAAAAGTATCACTTCAGACATCGTATAAAACAGATTCTTATGATGTGATGGTGAGTGGTCTTATCTATGATACAGATGGATTCTCAGCAGTAGAAGCTAAAAAATCTGAAGATGATTATGGAAAAAGATATGACGAACTAGGGCTAGAGAGAGATTCTTATGAGAACCAATCAATCAATACAAAACTTGGATTTAACATCACAGGTTCTCATAGAGTTGAGATGACTCTTCAAGCTATAAACTCACTGAATCTATATGATGGTGGAGCTGGAATCACTAAAGATAATACCCTGCCTCAAACATATTTACAAAACCGTTTTTACAATCTTGGATACACTTACAAAGGTTCTACAAACGATATAAAAGTAAATCTAAGCTCATCAACATTCGATAGAGATATAGTTGGTACTTATGGAAACTCTACATATACTGGTGCAGTATCAGAGATAAAAATCGATGATAAAATCTTATATATGGAGAATTCTTTTCTTAGAATCGGGGCATCATATCAAGAGTTTGAGCATGAAGAGGTAACAGAAGATACAGATAAAGATTATAGTGCTATCTCTGCTTTTATCACTAACTACAACAGCTTGCAACTATTATCAGATAACAACACTATCATTACAGAATCTATCCGTTTTGATAAATATGATGAGTTTGATAACTCTCTTACTGGTAAAGTTGGTGCTAAACAGTTTATAGATAAAGATTTTTATATCAGCACAAACATTGGTACGGGTTACAATGCACCAACACTTTCACAGCTTTATGGTAAATGGGGAGCAAACCCAAACCTAGCACCTGAAAAATCATTAACAAGTGATGTAACAATCGGAAATGATATAGTTTGGATAACTGGATTTTACAATGAGATAGAGGATTTAATCGAATACGATTGGACACTTGGGTATCAACAAACAACTGGCAAATCTAGATTCAAAGGGATAGAGTTAGCTTATGGGGACTTTTTACTCGATAGAGTGGGTGTAAGTGCCACATATACTTATGTTAAAACAGAAGATTCACAAGGTAAAGAGCTTGCTCGTCGCCCTAAATCTCAAGTAGATGCAAATGTGGTTTACTATGTGAGTGATTCTTTTGATGTGGGATTAAATGCTCAGTATATTGGTGAGAGATATGATAAAGCAGATAAACAAGGGGCGATGACTGGTAAATATACAGTTGCAAACTTTGTAACAAACTATGAGCTAAATAGATATATCACTTTTTATGGTAAAATCGATAACTTAACAGATAAATACTACCAAAGTGTAGATGGTTATGCGACTGCAAAGCGTAGTTTTTACCTTGGTTTAAATGCTAAGTATTAGAGGAAAATAATGAGTGTAAAAATAATACTGCTTTCACTTATTTTTGTTCTCAAGCTATCAGCAAATGAGAGGATTGTTGCCCTCTCCCCCTCTGTAAATGAGATAGTTTTTGCTCTTGGTTATGGTGATAAGATAGTAGGCAATACAAGCTATTGTAGATACCCAAAAGAATCGCTAAACATCACAAAGGTTGGTGGTTATTTCAACCCATCTTTAGAGAAAATCTTAGCACTCAACCCCTCTTTGGTTGTGATGCAACAAAACAACTATAAACTGAGTAAAAAACTCAAACAGTTGGGGATAAAAACTAAAATAGTTAAGATAGATAGCTTAGAAAATATAAAAAAATCTATACTTGAAATTGGTGAAACTTTAGCTAGGAATCAAGAAGCAAAAAAGATTATCAGCAGTATAGATCAAGAGTTAGAGAATCTAAAAAATATAACTAAAAATAAAAGAATCTTAGTGGTTATGGGGCATAATATCTCTTTAGCATCAAGAATCTTTGTAGCTGGTCAAAACCTTTACTTCGATGATATTATCAACGCTAGTGGAAATACAAATGCCCTCCAAAGTAAAAGAAAAGGGCAACCGATACTTAACATGGAAAATATTATCGCTTGTAACCCTGAGATAGTGATTCTCCTCGCACACTCTATGCATGAGAAAGGTCTAAGTAGAGATGATTTAATCAAGCCATGGAGAGAGTTGCCCATAGAAGCAGGTAAAACAGATTCTATCTATATCATAGACAAACTCTACGCTGGGATTCCTAGTGATAGGCTAGTGCTATTTTTACAAGATTTCGCTGAGATTCTTCGTGACTACAAACAAGAAAGAGAGTAGATGCTTCACATAGATAACTTTAGTAACTCCATACTAAATGATATAAGTTTTCATCTCAAAGAGGGTGAGAACTTACTTATACTTGGCTCAAACGGTGCTGGAAAATCTACACTTGCTAAGATTTTATGTGGTGTTGTTTATAGTGAAAATGTAGAACTCTTCTCTTTTAAACTTCATAACTTAAATGCTAAACAAAGAGCAGAGTTTATAAACTACATCCCCCCTAAACTAGAGATTTTTGATGAGTATATCTCACTTAAAGAGTATCTTGAAATCTCTAAACTCTACTCAGAATCAAGTGTTGGTGATGCTCTAACTCTTTTAGACCTCTCAGAGTTAAAAGATAAATCATGCAAAAATCTAAGTAGTGGTGAACAACAACTCACCATGTTAGCCTCATCTATCCTACACAACGCAAAAATCACAATTTTTGATGAACCCACGGCAAATCTAGACCCAAAAAAAACCCTTAAAGTTTATAAGATTCTAGCAGGAGATTATGTTCAAAACAGAATCATCATCACCCATGATTTGAATCTTGCTTATAAACTAGGATATAAGATTCTCTATATAGAAGATGGAAAAATTGCTTTTTTTGATGAAAATAAAAAGTTTTTTGATGATAAGAATCTAAAGAAGTTTTTTGGTTCATCACTTAAAAGAGTTGATGATTATTTTATGGTGAATTTATGAGAATCTTACGAAATGAGATATTTTTTAATAAAATTTATTCTAAATGCTACAATACTTTAAAATATTAAGGGTGTGTGATTATGAATAAAATAGCAACTATTACTAAAGAAAACATACAAAATAAAATCTTCACGATTCGAGGCTTACAAGTGATGTTAGATGAAGATTTAGCAGGGCTTTATCAAGTAGAATCTAAAAGATTAAACGAGCAAGTAAAAAGAAATATAGATAGATTCCCTGAGCATTTTAGGTTTCAACTCACAGAAGATGAGTATAAAAACTTGAGGTCGCAAATTGCGACCTCAAGTTTAAGCAATTCTTTAAGGTCGCAAATTGCGACCTTAAACTTAGATTCAGAAAACAACAGAGGTAAACATAGAAAATATTTACCCTATGTTTTCACAGAACAAGGGGTTGCAATGCTCTCTGCAATACTCAAAAGTAAAACTGCCATAGAGGTAAGTATTGAGATTATAGACACTTTTGTACAGATGAGAAAGTTTTTATCTAACAACGCTTTATTTTCTCAAAGACTAGAGGTACTTGAGCAAAAACAGTTCAAAAATGATGAAAAATTCAATGAGATATTTGAAGCGATAGAGAGTAAAGATATAAAACCAAAACAAGGAATCTTTTACGATGGGCAAGTGTATGATGCTTATATTTTTATATCTGATTTGATTAAGAGTGCGATGCAAAGTATTATCCTCATCGATAACTATTGCGATGATAGTGTACTTACCCTTTTATCTAAATGCAACTCTAAAGTAAAAACCACCATCTACACAAAGAATCTAAGCAAACAGTTTCAACTAGACTTAGAAAAATACAATCAACAATACTCAAAAATAGAAGTGAAAAATTTTGCTAGTTCCCATGATAG
>JAYEKJ010000087.1:0-2548 GCA_034660975.1 Campylobacterota bacterium | reverse complement strand
TCTATTCAAATAATAAGCATAATGCAAAAATTGAATGCTTTGATGATTCTGAGTATAAAATAATTAAGAATAAAAATATATTAGTTAGCTCTAAAACAACAGGCTATCAAGGTTATAGTGGAATCGATGATTGGTATGTAGTTGCTCAAACAACACCACATTATGTAAAAGGTGATGGGGAGTTAGAGGATAAAGAGTTGAAAAATAACTACTCTTTGTTAAATGATACTTTGAAGCAAATTATTGAACAAGCTAATGATTTAGTAGATGATATAGCAGATGTTATTATAAATGGTGAACTTATAGCTGCAAAACAAAGAGTATATGTACTTACTCCGATTCTCGATAATCTTAGAGATATAAGTAGCTCCTTATTACAAACTATAACGAAATCTGTTTATAATTTAGAAACTGTTGTAAAAGAAGCATTTATAGATGATGCTAAGATGGCATCATCTTTAGCTATTGATCTGATGGATAGAAACTTGTATGAGAGAGCAAATGATTGTAGATGGTGGGCATTAACTCCACTTTTTGAAAATGAACTCTCAAAAGAGAATCCAAATATTGGTGAACTTGATAAAACTCTTACTTATATAAATAATCTCTACACTGTTTATACTGATATATTTCTGTTTAACCCATCTGGAGAGATAATTACCTCCTCTAATAGTAGTAATATAATTGGAAATAAGTTAAATGAAAACTATATCACTCAAACTCTTAGTAATAAAAAATCTGAGAAATATTTTGTGAGTGAATTTGAAAAAAATAAGCTGTATGATAATAGAGCTACTTATGTTTACAGTGCTTCTATAAATAATGATGATTCTAAAACTTGTGGGATAGGTGTTGTTTTTGATTCAGAACCTGAGTTTAAGGCGATTCTTGATGATAGTTTTCCAAAAAATAAAAAAGGGTTCTCAGTATTTGTAGATTCTGATAGAAAAATTATATCTACTAACTCAAAAACTCTAAATATTTTAGATAGATTAGATATTGATGAGAAATACTTTACGAATCTTAATGATGATGTAAAAACAGAGTTTATAGTTTTTAATAATATTGATTATCTTATCGCAATAGCACCCTCAAAAGGTTATAGAGAATATAAAAATAGTGATAACTACACAAATATGGTTTACGCTATAACTTTTCTTGAAATCTAGTAATTGATTAACTTTTAGTCAGTTACTGAAATAACAGCTGATTGTTTTTTAATCATAAAAATCATCTATCTCTTAAATTATCTATTATAATTACAACAATTAATTTTTTAGGAGATATTATGGCAGGATTTAAAGATTTAAAAGGGCAAGGGCATACACCAACGCTCATAATGGCTTTTTTATATTTCGATATGAGTTTTATGGTGTGGACAATGTTAGGTCCATTAAGTACAGAGATAAGTGAGGCGTTAGCACTTACTGGTCATATAATGACTGCTGGTGAAAAAGCGACTTTACTTTCACTTCCGATTCTCTCAGGTGCGATTCTTAGAATTGTTTTAGGTTTTGGTGTTGATAAGCTTGGTGCGAAAATGACAGCACTTATGTCACAGACGGTTGTAATTGTAGCACTTTTAACTGCTTACTTTATGGGTAGTACAATCACTTATGATGCTCTACTATTAGTTGCTCTTGGTCTTGGTTTTGCAGGTGCTTCTTTTGCTGTTGCTCTTCCACAAGCTGGTCAATGGTACCCACCTAAATCTCAAGGTATTGTTATGGGAATCGCAGGTGCTGGTAATATTGGTGTTGTAATCGATTTCCTTTTTGCTCCAAAAATCGCTGAGTTATGGGGATGGGAGAGTGTATTTCTTGTAGGTGCAGTTATGGCTATCGTGACATTTATCGCTTACGCTTTTATCGCTAAAGATGCTCCTTCAGATGTTTATACTGCTCGTCCTAAAAAAGTAAAAGATTATGTGAAACTTTTAGGTGATAAAGATACATGGTGGTTCTCACTATTTTATGCAATCTCTTTTGGTGGTTTCGTTGGATTTGCTGGATATATGAAAGTTTACCTTATGAATACATATAGTGTTGATATGGGTACTTTTGGTGTTGATGTTTTAGATGAGGGTAATGTTAAAGTTATCGCTGGATACTTTGGTGCTTTATGTATCTTTGCTGGTGCAGTTTTAAGACCATTTGGTGGAAATACAGCCGATAAAATAGGTGGAGTTAAATCACTTTATTTCTTTTATGGTATGGTAGCACTTCTTGTAACTATAACAGCAACGATAGAGTTACCATTTTATGTAGCAATCTTTGTACTGTTTTTAATCATGGCTAACCTTGGTATGGCAAATGGTGCAGTATTTCAACTTGTTCCTCAAAGATTTGGTAAAGATATCGGTATCATGACTGGTCTTGTTGGTTGTTCCGGTGGTCTTGGTGGTACAGCACTTATCAAAACTCTTGGTTGGTCTAAGGGTACATTTGATGGTTATACAGCAGGATTCTTAATCTTTGCAGCTGTTGTTGTGATTGCTATTGCTGGTCTTAGTATAGTAAAAACTAGATGGAGAACTACATGGGGAGTT
>JAYEKJ010000086.1:0-12690 GCA_034660975.1 Campylobacterota bacterium | reverse complement strand
TAAAGAGATAGAAAAGACGCAAAGTGAAGTTATTTTTAAAATGGGTGAGATTGCAGAGCTAAGATCTAAAGAGACAGGTAATCATGTTAAAAGAGTTGCTTCTTACTGTGCATTACTTGGTAAATTATATGGTTTAGATGTTGATAAATGCAATGATTTAGAACTAGCTTCACCAATGCACGATATAGGCAAAGTTGCAATTGCTGATTCTATATTAAACAAACCATCAAAACTAAATGAGGATGAGATGGAAACTATGAAAGAACATACAACTCTTGGTTATGAGATGTTTAAAAATTCATCTAGATCTATACTTAAAGCTGCTTCAATTGTATCACATGAACATCATGAAAGATACGACGGAACAGGCTATCCAAGAGGAGTAGCTGGTGAAGAGATTCATATATATGGTAGGATAATCGCTATTGCAGATGTATTTGATGCACTAGGAAGTGATAGAGTTTATAAAAAAGCGTGGGAGAATGATGATATTGTTAAATACTTTATTGAAGAGAAAGGCAAACATTTTGATCCAAATTTGGTGAGTATATTTCTTGAAAATATTGATAAGTTTATCGAAGTTCAAAAAAAATATGATGACAAATTCTAGATACTACAAAAGATAAAAATTATCCTTAAGTAAAAATACTACTTTATTTTATCTATATGATTGTTAATAATTTTTAGTTAAAATTTCAGCAATCAAATAAACAAACACAAGGAATTATATATGTTAGTAACAAAACAAGCTCCAGATTTTACAGCAACAACAGTTTTAGCAGATGGTCAAATCGTTGACAACTTTAAATTATCAGAAAACTATGGTGAAAAAGGTACGGTACTTTTCTTCTACCCACTTGACTTTACTTTCGTATGTCCTTCAGAAATTATCGCTTTTTCAAAAAGAGTAGAAGATTTTAAAGAGAGAGGTGTTAATGTAATTGGTGTTTCTGTAGATTCACAATTTTCACACTTCGCATGGAGAGAAACTCCAGTAAATCAAGGTGGTATCGGTAGAGTTAATATGCCTTTAGTTGCTGACCTTACAAAAGAGATCTCAAGCGCATATGATGTTCTTTTAGATGGAGGAGTAGCTCTTCGTGGTTCATTTCTAATCGATGCTGATGGAACTATCCGTCACGCAGTTATCAATGATTTACCACTTGGTCGTAATATTGATGAGATGATTCGTATGGTTGACACTATGCTTTTCACTAATGAGTTTGGTGAAGTTTGTCCTGCTGGTTGGGCAAAAGGTGATGAAGGTATGAAAGCATCTACTGAAGGTGTTGCTGAGTATTTAGCTTCTCACGAGGGTGACTTATAGTCATACTGATTTTTCTATTGTTTAGTATATGATTTTCATATGCTAAACGCTCTTGCCACTGCATATTTCAAAGACATTCCCCATCTTTATAACAAATACCAACTCAATCTTTCTCAATTAAGTATTAATTATGTTTTATTTATATATTATGGTCTAAATAATTATGAATAAAGGCTAATTAATGGGTGCAAAAATTTTAATTGTTGATGATAGTTTAACAATGCTTAGAATCCTAAAAACTTCTGCAAAAATGGTTATAAAAGATGTAGAAGTACTTGAAGCAATGAATGGGCAAGAAGCCCTAGATAAACTTGAAGAAAATGGTGATATAAAATTAATTTTACTTGATATTAATATGCCAGTGATGAATGGTAGAGAGTTTTTAGCAATTATAAGAACAAGACCTGAGTACGATGATGTTAAAGTTATTATTCAAACAACAGAAACTAGTAAAGAACATATTAAAAAAATGATGCAGTACAATATTAGTGGCTATCTTATGAAACCATATCAGACAAAAATGGTACAACAGTTGATGATTAAACTTGCACCTGTAATTGGTTACGAATTAGTAGAGGAATAATATGGAACAAGAGATATTTTTAGAAAAAGGTATGATTATAGTATCTGAGACAGATACTAAAGGTAATATACTTTATGCTAATAGTGATTTTTGTAAAATATGTGGTTATGACAAAGATGAACTTATTGGTAAAGCACATAATATAGTTAGACATAGAGATATGCCAAAAGCTGCTTTTAAAGCTCTTTGGGAAACTATTCAAACTGGTGAATCATGGAATGGGATTGTAAAAAACAGAACAAAAGAGAATGGTTTTTACTGGGTTAATGCAACTATTTTTAGTTCTAAAGATGTTGATGGCAATCTTCGTTATATATCTGTTAGAATTAAACCTACTCAAGAAGAGGTTGATAATGCTCAAGCTCTTTATAAAACTTTAGTATAGGACGATATTATGTTTTTTGGCAATTCAAATAAGATTACTAAAGATGATGAAGAGTGTATTATAAAATATATAAACCATATTAATGATTTTGTTAATAGGGATGCTAACAGTATAAACTTAGGCACTTTACCTAAAGATTCAAATTTAAAAAATATAGAAAATAGTTTAAATAATCTAGCAAAAACTTTAATGAAAAAGTCAGAAGAGGATCTCGCTGTTCAAGGCGAAGTTATGCTACTTTTAGAAAAAGCTTCCGATGGCTATATGTCTGATAGGATATATAATCAAACTTCAAGTATGGAGTTAAACTATACAGCTAACAGTATAAATCAGATGATTACAAAGATGGAAAAAAACTTTACAGCAATTACAACTGTTCTGAATGAATACAAAGATGGAAACTATCATAGTGTAATTGATAAAGATATCTATAGAGGTGGTGAACTGTTAAAACTTGTAGAGGGGATTAATAATCTTCAAGAGGTATTAACACATACTTTAAACTCTAACTTAAAACATGGTTTAAAACTTGAAAAAAACTCTACTCAACTGCATAACAAACTATCATATTTAAGTGATGCGATTGAGGAGCAAGTTAAAATCCTAGATTCTACTGCCAATGAAGTTGAAAAAATAACAACTAAAACAAAACAAAATACTACTACCACAATGAAAATGCAAACCTCATCTATCGCAGTTCAAGATTCTATTGAAACTGGTAATAAACTTGCACTTGATAATGTTGAAGCTATGAAAGAGATAAATAGCTCTACAAACGCTATATATGAAGCTATTGAGATTATAGACCAAATTGCATTCCAAACAAATATTTTATCTTTAAATGCAGCTGTTGAAGCTGCAACGGCTGGGGAAGCAGGTAAAGGTTTTGCTGTTGTTGCTCAAGAGGTTCGTAACCTTGCTAATAAAAGTGCTGATGCAGCAAAAGAGATTAAGCAACTCGTTTCAAAAGCCACTTCTCATGCTACAGTTGGGTTGGATATATCAGATAAAATGATTAATGGCTATAATGACTTACATGATAATATTAATGATACAATGAAACTTATTGATAGCATAACAACTGCTTCACAAGAGCAAGTTATTAGTATCTCTAACATAAATGAAACACTTACTACTCTTGAAGAAAAAACTCAAGACTACGCAAGTTTTACTAAGGATACAAGTGAAATATCTAAAACAACTGAACAGATTGCTATTAAAATTGTCTCTGATGTAAAAGCAAAAGAGTTCAAAGGTAAGGATGTAGTGTTATTTATGGGAGATAAAAAGTAGATGTTAAAAGTAAACCAACTAGAGAATCTTTGTGCATCACAGAAAGTACACTATAACAAAGGTAAACTATATAGTTATAGTGATGGTGTATTTTACAAAACAATGTTAAATGGTAACGAGGTTGAAAGTTTAGAATTTGCTAATAATACTGAGATATACAACTTAAAATCTGATGTTTTAGCATATATAGAATCTGATTCTTTAAAAGTTGAACAGATTAAAAAAAGCACAAATTTAGTTGATTTATACTTTGGAAAAAATATTATATCAGTAGCATTATCAACATCTGCAATGCATACTATAATCGGTAACGATGATGGTACGGTTAATATTATTCATAATATTTCAGCAGAATCTATTTTAAAGTTTACACTATTTTCTAATGGAGATGGTGTTGAACATGTAGATTTTATAGAAGAAAATATCATTATTGGAAGCACAAAAAAGCATATTATGCTTGTAAATATTTTAGAAAAAGGTGCATTAGCTAGAGTTCAAGCTAAAGTTCCAATTACATCTATAATCACATCCCATAAAAATATTATATATAGAGATGAAAAAAATATTTATTTAGTAGATATCACTGATTTACCTGAAATTAGCACTATCAAACTTGCATCAATTGATAATGAAATTATTGATATGGCATTCAATACTTTTAATGATTCTATTTATGTATTAACAAAAAATGAACTATTACATATTGATTTTGATTCTAATGTTCAAACTTTACCTGTTGAGATTACTAACGCTTGTAGTCTATCTATCATTGATGAGGAATCTTTAATCATTGGTTTTAAGTCACACTCTATGATTATTAGTGGTATCACTGAATATAAAAAAACAGATGATCTCTCTATGGAGAGTGATACTAAAGAGAAAGTAAAAAATAAAGATCTGATAAGATTTCTAAGTGTTGATGACAGTGCAACTATACGATTAGTTATCAAAAAAGCTATTTTAAATAACTTTAATAATGTTATAGTGGATGAAGCAAATGATGGACTTGAAGCGATGGCTTATCTAAAAAAATATCCAAGTACTGATGTTGTGCTTCTTGATTGGAATATGCCAAATATGAATGGTGGGGAAGTGGTTGAGGCTATCTCTAAGTTAGATGAACTAAATGGTGTGAAAATCATTATGGCAACAACTGAAGGTGGCAAAGAAAAGGTTAAAGAGATGTTATCTAAAGGTGTAAAAGGGTATCTTGTTAAACCATTTCGTCCAAGTACTGTTATACCAATGATAGAAAAACTTGTCGAATTGATTAAAAAAGAAAGGTTAGATGATGCCTAACTCTAACTACACAAATGATATTCAAGAAAATATTGATTATATAACAAAAAGTCACCTTAGAAATGTTATGCAACTTGCGATATTTTATACTGGTAGTGATAAAGTATATGCTGTTAATATCTCTAAAATACAAAGTTTTTTAATTAAGGATGATATTGATATTGTTAAAACTCCATCTGCTGACAATGTGGTTGTAGGTGTTATAAATCTTCGTGGAGAGATGATCTCTATTATCAATCTTGATGAATGGATTGGCGAAAAGATTGAGGATGATCCATATAAAATTGTTATTGTTTGTAACTATAACAATAGAAAAATTGGGATTCTTGTTAAAGATATTATCAAAATAGAGGAAAAAAACAGTAGTGATTTAAAACTACCAAGTAGTAATGACCCAAAAATCTCTTATGTTACTGAAACTGAGGTTGAAAATAATTCCCATCTTTGTATAGTTTTTGATGCAGAAAAACTTCTTTATGATATCAATAAAGATTCTAAGTCAGAAGGAACAACTATTTATGATATTGATTCTTTTGGTAAATTAGAAGATGTAACTTCAAATAAACTTCTTTTGGTTGCTGAAGATAGTAGAGTTGTAATTGAAAAACTTGATGAATTTCTTACTAAAATAAATGTTCGTCATGAGATATATGAAAATGGGCAACTACTAATTGATAGACTAGAAACTCTTGATACTAATGAGATAGGATTAGTTGTTACAGATATAGAGATGCCTATAAGAAATGGTTATCAAGTTATTAAATTTATCAAAGATGATATAAAATATAGCCATCTACCAATCATATCTTTAACAAGTATGACAAATCAAGGTGTATTAGATAAAGTTCAACAACTTGGTGCAATTGATCTTGTAAACAAAGCAGATTTAAATAAACTGCATGAGTATATTAAAGAATATTTATAAAAAAAGGGGTTAAGTATGATTAGTTTAAGACAACAAAACATTGGGCTAGGGATTATTATCTTTGTTGCATTTGTTATTTTACAGGTTACTGTTGCATATAGGTTAGGTGATATCAATAGCCATGTTCAAGATAGAGAAAATGTTCAAAATAAAATTGTTTTACTTCAAAAAATGCAAAATAAAATACTACTTTATAAAACAAGCAATAAAGCAGAACATTTTAATGCAATTGCAATTGTTGCGAATAAGCTTGGTTTAAAAAACACAACGAAACAGATAAAGCAATTCAAAACTAATAATATTGATTCTATACAGATTACTTTAGCTTTAGATAAACTGTATAAAAACAATGAGCTAAAATTAAAAACTCTTAATACCAAAGTATCTTTACAAGGTCATGCAATAGATATAGACCATGAAAACCTTGTTATGTTTTTTATAATTTTAATGGGAAATATTATTATTAATGTACTTTTATATTATTTTATTCGTCAAATAATACAAAATATAGACACGCTGCAAAATGGTCTAAAATCATTTTTTGACTTTCTTAATCATGAAACAAAAAGCGTTAAATCAGTTCCTAATAATAATATGACTGAGTTTAACAATATGGCTACAATGGTTAATGACAATATACGAAGAATTGAAGACGGACTTAAAAAAGATCTTATTTGTGTATCTGAGATATCTCAATTAACTCAGATGATGGAAAAAGGTGATTTCTCTTTTAGAACGCATTCTCAACCTGACAATATTCAGATTAAAGCTTTACAAAATGATATTAACAAATTTATTGATGGCATCAGTGTTACTTTTTCCTCTATACTCTCTACTCTGTCTGCTTATAAAGAAAATGACTTTGAAAGTCGTTTAGAAAACAATGCTATTGGTGAACTAAAAGAGTTGATAGAGGGTGTAAATATTTTAGGTGATGTTCTTCAAAAAGCTAGAAAAGAGATTGTAGAATCATTAATGCAAAAAGGTGATGATTTGCAAGAAAGTGCAGAGACTTTACATACTCAAATAAACGAAGTAACACTTACTATGAATACTACAAGCGAGATAACACAAGCTGTAAATGATGATATTAACGAGATGCAATCTACCCTTAAAAATACTTTGACAAAATCAAATATGATGAGTGATGTTGCTGAAAAAACTACAAAAACTGCAAAAGATGGGGAATCCTTAGCTAACGACACATTTAATGCAATGGATGCAATAAACCAATCAACTCTATCGATAAATGAAGCGATAGGTATTATCGATACTATCGCTTTTCAAACAAATATCTTATCATTAAATGCTGCTGTTGAAGCTGCAACTGCAGGTGAAGCAGGTAAAGGTTTTGCTGTTGTTGCTCAAGAGGTTCGTAACCTTGCTAACAAAAGTGCTGAAGCAGCTAAAGAGATTAAAAGTTTAGTTTCTAAAACACAAATAAAAGCTACAAAAGGGATTGAGATATCTAAACAGATGCAGAAAAACTTTATTGAAGTTTCAGAGCAAATTATGCAAACATCAACACTTGTTCAAAGCGTAAATCAAGATACAATATCTGAGATGGAAAGGATAGAAAATATATCTAAAGTTATAGATAAACTAAATGATGATGTTGTTGACAACCTAAATATAATGAGAGATACACATAAAATTTCTACAAAACTTCATGATATTTCAAATAGTTTAGTTGATGAAGTTCAAGAGAGTACAAAAGAGTAATATATGGATGATTTAGAAGAGATACAGAGTTATTTTTTAGAAGAAGCGGCAGATTTATTTGAAAGTTCACATAAAATATTACTTGAAGCAGAGAATAATGGGGAGTTAATCCCAGAAAATATTGATGCTCTATTTCGTAATATACACACACTAAAAGGTGGATCAGGGTCAGTAGAGCTTAATTACTTTGCTAAATATGTACACTATCTTGAAGACTTCATAGATAATATCAGACAAGGTAAATTAGTACCTACAATGGCGATGGTTGATTTTTTACTTCAAGAGCTTGATACACTTCAAGAGATGATTGATGAGGAGGCTAATTCAAATCTTGATGTAGCAGAGTTTGAGATAAAATTAGCTACATTATTAAAAGATATAGAGTCTTATAATAATTCATCAAATGAAGATGAAAAACTAGAAGAAAAAACACCGATGGAGGATAAACTCAATAAATATAGTGGTGAGTTTATAGATATGTATGATTCTGTTGTTGATGCTTTACACTCTGTTGAACATAGTCAAGATTTTAGCAATGAATTTGTTGGAAGATTATTTAGACATCTACATACATTAAAAGGAAGTTCAAGTTTTATGGGGCTTGAAGCATTCCCAAAATACTTACATAATATTGAGAATCTACTAGACCAAGCTCGAAATGGTATCATCTGCTATACTGATGAGTTTAATCATGCTTTACTTGATGCTATGCTTACCTCAGAAGAGATAGCTAATGATGAATTTAATAACTCTTTAGATAATGAACAATTTAAAACTCAACTTATAGATGTAGAGGAACTATTCAACTCTATTGTAGAAAATTGCTCAAAAGAGCATCGTGAGCATGAAGATTTTAAAGAGTTAAATCTTCACAATATTGAAGAGGAAGATGATGGTTTTGAGATTTTTGGTGTAGATGATATACCTAAAAAAGATATAGGGTTTGAAATTTTTGGTATGGATGAAAAGCCAAAAGAGGATGCAGGTTTTGAGATATTTGGCATTGAGGAGAAACCAAAAGAAGATCTTGGTTTTGAGATATTTGGTATAGATGAAAAACCTAAAGAAGATATAGGTTTTGAGATTTTTGAAGAAAAAAAGCCTGAAGAAAATAAATCTGCAACTATAAAGCCTAAAGAGAATAAATCTCAAATCAAAAAAGATATAGTAAAAAAAGCCAATAACAAAACTATAAAAAAATCAGCTGCTAGTAACTCTATTAGAGTTGGTCTTGATAAAATAGATTTTTTAATGAATAGGGTTGGTGATTTAGTTATAACAAAAAGTATGTTATATAAATTCTTAGAAGATTTAGCTGAAAAATATAATGATCCTGCCATAGTTGATAGACTCTCAAGATTAGATAGGGAGATAAGAGAACTTCAAGAAGCTGTAATGTCTGTTCGTATGATTCCTATGGAAAGTGTTTATGCGAAACTACCTAAAACTATTAGAGACTTAGCTAAAAAACTAGATAAAAAAGTAGATTTCATTCATCATGGAGATAGTGTTGAGATAGATAAAATGATGGTAGAGGGATTAACTGATCCTTTGGTTCATATCATAAGAAACTCTTTAGATCATGGGATAGAAAGTCCAAGTCAAAGAGTAAAAAAAGGGAAACAAGAGAGTGGAGTATTAACAATTACAGCAGCTCAAGAGAGTGGTCATATAATTATCTCTATCAAAGATGATGGTGCTGGGATTAATTTAGAGAGAGTAACGAATAAAGCTCTTGAAAATAGTGTTATAACAAATAAAGAAGCTGAACATATGAGTGATGAAGATAAGGCTATGCTTATCTTTTCTGCAGGACTCTCAACTGCTGATGCTGTAAGTGATGTTTCAGGTCGTGGTGTTGGGATGGATGTTGTGATGAACAATATCACTTCACTTGGTGGGACAATCTCTATTGAAACTAAAAAAGATAAAGGTTCTAAGTTTACTATTCTTTTACCATTAACTCTTGCTATTTTAGATGGTTTAAATGTAAAGATTGGTAAACAAGAGTTAATAATGCCCCTAAATATGATTGTGGAATCACTCCAGCCAACAGCAAGTATGATTAAAAAAGTTGGTAGCGATGAGAAAGATATTTTAATGCTTAGAAATGAGTTTATTCCAATCATAAGACTATATGATTTTTTTAATATTGTTCCAGAGTTTACAGATATAACTAAAGGTATGCTAATTATTACTAAAATTACAAATGTTAAAGTAGCCATATTTGTAGATAGTTTCTTAAATCAAGAGCAAATAGTTGTTAAATCTTTAGAAAAAAACTATAAAAGAATAAAGGGAATTGGTGCAGCTACTATCCGTGGTGATGGTGGTATTGGACTTATTTTAGATGTTATGAATATAATTGAAGAAGAGAAGGTTCGATCATGGAACTCTTAGTTTTTAATTTTTTAAGTGGTACATACGCTATTGAACTTAAAAAGATAAAGGTGATACTTGTATATTCACAAACAAATATCACACCGTTATATAATGAAAGTCCATGGATAAGTGGTTTAATTAATCTTCGTGGTGATGTAGCTCCCATTGTGGATTTAAGAGTAAGATTTAGTGATAAAGAGCCAATATTTACCGAAGATACTGTAATTATTATTGTTAAAACACAAGATGATAAACTTATCGGCATAGTTGTGGACTGTATAGAAGCTATAAAAGATATAGATATGAACTATATAACTCCACCACCAGATTTAGGAATCGGTATCAATCCTGATTACATCACAGGACTATATAAAAATGGTATTGATGAGATGATCACCCTCTTGGATGTCGATAAAATCCTAAATGTTGAAGAGCTTTAGTTAACGCTAAAGTTCTCATTAAATTTTCTCCATACTCTCATGTTTCAGATGCAATAGCAACTATCTTTTTCAACCCGAATTATGCAATAGGAATTTATACCCCAAGGGCACCTTGCAAAATTTACCTATGCTTGTAATCAAGGGATGTTTAGTAAAAATTTTTAAGCTTCCTTTTGGTGGTGCAAATTTTTAATGAATGTGCCTTGATTGCAATGATAGATTAAATTTTTAATTCTCTATTGCATAATTCGGGTTCAATGCTGGTTTTTTATATTTAAGAACTTAGTGTCATAAAATTGTTTTTCTGTAATTCTGCTGTTACCTACCCATATTATCATTCTTCTATAAAATACAAGGATATAAAATGAAAACTAGAGAATTTATACTCACTAATGACAATTTTGATATTGAGTATGGCACCAATCCATCAACGGACTTAATTGAAGAGTATCTTATAGAAGATTTAGAGGTTCCTCAAGATTGTATAGAGTCTTTAAATATATATGATAATTATGTAAATATTAAATTAGATTCTACAAAAAGATATTTTAATGATGACTGGTATGTTAATTTACGGAGAGTTTCTTAATGCTAAATGTAGAGAAAATGATTGCTACAAAGTATCCCAAACTACAAAACAACAAAATCATAAAAGGTGCTATCTCTAAGTTTGCCGATTCTATAGTCCATGAGAAAGAGATAAATCATTTTTTGGAAAAAAACTCTCACTTAGGAAGTTTTGAGTTCATCGATGAAGTTCTAGAGTATTTTAATTTTGATTTTTTAACCTCAGATACAGACAGAGAAAACATCCCCTCATCAGGCAGAGTTGTGATAATCGCAAATCACCCTTTGGGTGGCATGGATGCCTTTGCTCTTCTTAAACTTATAGGTAATATCAGAAAAGATATAAAAGTAATTGCCAATGACTTTTTAGATGTTTTTGAGCCTATACAGCCTATACTTATTAATATTAATAACTTTAAAAAGATACAGAAAAAAGAGGCAATTTCAAAAGTTTACGATGCATTAGATAAGGAGATGGCACTTGTTATTTTTCCATCGGGAGAAGTGAGTCGTGCAAGTACTTCTGGAATAAAAGATAAAAAATGGCATAGAGGATTCTTAAAATTTGCTTACAGAAGTAACTCACCAATTCTGCCAATTTTTATAGGTGGAAAAAACTCTAAAACTTTCTACTCAGTCTCTGCTGTAAATAAAAAACTCTCTACACTCCTACTCTCAAATGAGATGTTTAAACAAAAAAATAAATCTATAGATATTACCGTAGGAGAACTAATTCCAAATGAAAATATAATTCCACAAGGGATAGCACAAGACAAACTTGTAGAGCTCTACAAAAAACAGATATATAATCTAAAATCAAATAGAAGTTTTTTTGTAACACAAAAAGCGATAGCACACCCTGAAGATAGACGCTATATAAAAAAAGAGTTAAGAGAGTCTCAACTTCTTGGAGAGACAAAAGATGGCAAAAAAATATACCTTTATGAAAATACACAGAAGAACTCTATCATACTTAACGAGATTGGGCGACTGCGTGAGCTCTCATTTAGAAAAGTTGGTGAGGGTATAAACAGAAAAAGAGATATAGATAAGTATGATAGATACTACAAGCATATTATTCTATGGGATGAGGATGATTTAGAGATAGTTGGAGCCTATAGAATTGCAGAGTGTAAAAATGTTATTGATAAGTATGGAAAAGATGCACTCTACACAACAACTCTTTTTAATTTTAATGAAAATTTTGATAAGTATATCTATGATTCTATTGAGCTTGGAAGAAGTTTTGTGCAACCAAAATATTGGGGAAGCAGAGCACTTGACTACCTTTGGTATGGAATAGGTGCTTACCTCAAAAATAATCCTAATATTAAATATATGTATGGTCCTGTATCACTCAGTGCTTCTTACTCCAAAGTTGCAAAAGATATGATTCTCTACTTTTATGATAAGAACTTTAAAGATAAAGAAAACTTAGTAGATGCAAAGATTCCCTACAACTTTAAAACAGACAAAGCACTTATGGAAAACCTAAAAAGAGAGTTTAATTCTACTGAGTATAAAGAGAATTTTAAAACATTAAAGAGATCTCTTAATACTATATGGTCAAATATTCCTGTTCTTTATAAGCAGTATGCAGATTTATGTGATGAGGGTGGAATAAAGTTTTGTGCCTATAACATTGATCCAGACTTCTCCAACTGTATAGATAGTCTCATTTTAGTAGAAATTAAAAAAATAAAAATTTCTCAGCAAAAAAGATATATAAATAACTAGTTGTTTTTTTAGTATATCTATATTAAATGG
>JAYEKJ010000085.1:0-2568 GCA_034660975.1 Campylobacterota bacterium | reverse complement strand
ATGTATGTCCGTACACAATATAAAGTGTAGGATATGTATGTCCGTACACAATATAAAGTGTAGGATAAAACTAAATTTTTTCTGTATTCGAGGTTCCAATCCTTAACTTAATTTTATTGAGTAATATTAAAAGCTTTTTTATAAAATAGTTTAAGCCCTTTTTTTGCTTTATAATCTAAATTATAAGAGATATATTCTAAATACTTCAGTATATTTTTTTGTGATATACCGGTTCTATTGGAAGCTTCTTTTAAAATATATTGTGGAATTTTTATTTTTGATTTTAAAAAGTGTTTTTGAATGTTTTTATATAGTTTTTCATCTTTATGGTAGCAAAGTAGGGCAAAAACAAAGGGTAAATTATGTTTTTGATTCCACTCTTTTGCAAGGTCGATGTGGGGTTTCCCATCAAGATAATATTTTAAAGCCTTATCCCCAATAAGTACTTTGCCATCAATACCTAAAACATTTGCAAGAACATTTGAAGTAGCTGATTCTAAGTCGCAAAGGTTTTTATCGCTGGGGATAACTAAAACACTTAAAACCTCTTTTTTAGCAATAATTCCCAAATCAACATATTTATGTTTTTTAACACCAATACTAGAGATAAAAGCTGCATCAACTCTTCGTGATGAAAATTTATGGTTGATTTTTGAGGGAACCCCTTTATTATAGTTCATACTCATAGTTTGTTGTGAGCTTTTAGTGAACCGTTTCATGAAAACATGAAACGGAAGTAGATTAAGATACTCTATTTTTCCAAAAATCAAAAATCCACCCCATCCTTAAATATTAGTGTGATTATACACTATTTAAGAAACTAACTCTCTATTAAATTTTTTAGTTTTTAGTTTTGCACCAAGATATTTACAGATTAACTCTGCATCTTCATAAGCATTACCTAAACAGCTTGTAGCTCCGGGAGATGGTGTCATGTTGAAAACGATTCCATCACCAGTATCGATTTTTGCTTCACCTAAAAGTAACTCTTTGTTTTTCTTATCAATAACTTGTGGTCTAAGTCCACCAACGCCATCAGCAAATACGATGTCATCTTTTGTGAGTGATGGTACTATTTTTTGAACCTCTTTTACAAAAAGTTTTCTTCTTACACCTGGCACTTCATATAAAAAGTTTTTAACAGCATAATCTCTAATATCACTATCACCCATAAGTTTATAAAATACTTTCACAACAGCAGGGCTAGGGCTAAGAGATTCTAAGAAATCCATAAAGTGAGCATGGTGGTATCTCTCTAGTTTTGGTAGAGCGATAGCAGTTGGGCCAAATCTGATAGTGTTATCATGAACTAAATCTGGGTCACCATGAATCGCAGCAAATGGGAGCTTAGGATTTTGGATAGTATATACTTTAGTTTTAAGTTTGTTTACTTTAGAATAGTAAAAACTACCACCAATAGGGAGACAAGAGTAATCTAGTCCATGACCCATTTGATGAGCTAGTAAAAGTGAATGCGCTCCAGCATTTACAACCACATAATCAGCAAAGTATTTTTCACTTCCAACTCTCACTATATACTTATCACCTTTTTTAGTGATAGAATCTACCTCTTTATCAAAGTGAACATCGATGTTCTCATTCTCTTTTTTTGCATTTCTTGCAAAGCTTTTTGCAATCTCTCCAAAATCTACAGCACTGTATCTTTCATCTGTTCCCATTGCTACTACATCAACATCTTTATCACGACCCTCAAGAAGAGCAGGTTCAATAGTTTCTAAATCTTTTCTACTCCATAGCTTCATATATGGAAAATCTTTTTTGAACTCTTTGTGTCTATCTTTGATATACTTAACCTCTTCATCACCAACACCGATAGCCATTTTAGGGATTTTAAACATATATTTTTCATTATAACCATAAAGTTTTCCGTAGTTTTCAACCATAGTAGCTGTACGGTTTGTTTTGATAGCTTTTTCAAGTGTATAGTTTGTCTCAATATCCCCACAATGAAGAGTTTGTGAATTACCTTTAGCATTAGAGTTTAGTGTAGCTAGTTCATGATATTTTTCAAATAGTGCGATATCTTTTATGTCTGTATATTTTGCAAGTGTATAAAGTAGAGCAGTTCCTGAGATACCACCACCAACTACGATTACATTATAATGATGTTTTTTTGCCATAGTAGAGCCTTTTAATTTTATAATCATTATAACACTAAATTAAATAAAAGAGGAGATTATTTACTATAAATATTATCAATTTTAAAAAATCCAACCATCTCTTTAAGCTGAACAGTTTGAGTTGACATCTCCTCAGAAGCACTAGCTAACTCTTCAGAAGCTGCAGCATTTTGCTGAGTAATAGAATCTAACTGCACCACTGTTGATTTTATCTGTTCTATCCCTATATCTTGCTCTGTTGAAGCAGAAGCTATCTCATCTATTAGATTTGATGTTTCCCTAACATTGGGGATAATGTTGTTGATAGTCTCTACTGCTTCTTTAGCAACATCTACCGAATCCTTGGCTTCTTGGCTAATCTCCTCAGCTGCAATTTTAGAGCGTTCTGCAAGTTTTCTAACCTCCATCGCCACAACGGTAAAACCTT
>JAYEKJ010000084.1:0-2574 GCA_034660975.1 Campylobacterota bacterium | reverse complement strand
TTAAAACTCTTACTTTTAAATAATTTTATATTTTGATACAATTCTAAAAATTAATTTCATAACACTATGACATATTTTAAATAATTGGAAATTAAAAAGTATATAATTAGCTTAAAAAGGACTATCATGAATGTACTTAGCCTATTTGATGGAATATCTTGTGCGAAGATAGCCCTTGATAAATTAAATATTCCTATAACTAATTATTATGCTTCTGAAATTGATAAGTATGCCATTAGTGTTTCCCAAAAAAACCATCCTACAATAATTCATCTTGGAGATATTCAAAATATAAAAGCCTGTGATTTACCAAAAATAGACCTCTTAATAGGTGGTAGCCCTTGTCAAGATTTAAGCAATGCTCAAAATGGCTTAGGTTTAAAAGGTACAAAATCAAGACTTTTTTATGAATATATTCGATTATATAAAGAGTTGAAACCAAAATACTTTTTACTTGAAAATGTTAAAAATAAATGGGGCGATTTAATGAGTGAGATTATAGGTGTTAATTTTATTGCATTAAATTCATCTTTTTTTTCAGCTCAATCAAGACCTAGATATTATTGGACAAATATTGAGTTTCCAACTCTTCCTAAACAACATCACAAAGAACTTCTAAAAGATATAATATGTGATGGAGTTGATGAAAAATATTTTTTTAAACAAGATGGACTTCAAGAGTATCTTCAAAAAATCTCTTTTACCACTAAACTACCTACAAAAGATGGTATTGTAAAATTATTTGATATCCCAAAAACTATCATTAATGATAATGAGAGACAGAGAAGAATTTACTCTTTAGAGAGTAAGTCACCGACTATTTTAGCTCGTGCAGACACAACAAAAATCTTTTATAAAAATAAAATTCGTAAACTCACCCCCCTAGAGTGTGAAAGACTGCAAAAAATACCTGATAATTATACGGCAAGTTGTAGTGATGCTCAACGCTATAAAATGGTTGGAAATGCTTTTACAGTTGATACAATAGTACATTTTTTAAAAGGTTTGAAAACTGATAATTTGGAAAATAGCGATACAACTCCACTTGCAAAAACTGAACACCCTACGAATAAAATTATCCCTAAAAAACAGCTTAGATTGTTTATATGACATTCATAGACCTTTTTGCTGGAATCGGTGGATTCCGAATTGCTTTTGAGAGTATTGATGCTTCTTGCTTGTTTAGTGCAGAGATAGATAAACATGCTTGTCAAACATATAAATTAAATTTTAATGATAATGCTTTTAATGATGTTTCAAAAATAGATTCTAAAAATATTCCAGATTTTGACATACTCTGTGCTGGATTTCCCTGTCAACCTTTTAGCATCGCAGGTCAAAGAAAAGGCTTTCAAGATACACGAGGGACACTTTTTTTTGATATTGAAAGGATTATACGAGATAAAAAACCAAAAGCTTTTATATTAGAAAATGTTAAGGGTTTAGTAAGTCACGATGAGGGAAATACCTTAAAAACTATTTTAAATACTCTTGGAAGTTCTATCAATGGAGATATAAATAATGATACTCTTGATAATAATTTAGACTATAATGTTTATTATAAAGTTCTTAATTCAAAAGATTATGCAGTTCCACAAAATAGAGAAAGAATCTATATAATAGGCTTTAAAAACAAAGAGATTGAGTTTAATTTTCCCTCTAAAATCTTGGATAAAACAGATTTAAACTCAATTTTAAGTGATGATATAAGTGGTTCAGAAATATCTGATACTGCAAAGTTTAATATTACAAATAATTTAAAAAACCATAAAAAATATGATGATATAAAGAATCAAAAATTATTATTAGCTTATGAGATAAGAAAATCAAGGTGTACTTTTAGATTTGATAATTTATCCCCAACACTTACAGCAAAGATGGGAACAGGTGGCAATAATGTACCAGTTTTAGTAAATCAGATGAGAAAACTAACAACAAGAGAGTGTCTAAGAATTCAAGGATTTCCCGATAGTTATAAGATAGAGCCTAACAAGGCTCAAAGCTATAAACAGATAGGAAATAGTGTAAGTGTCCCAGTTATAAAACTATTAGCTAAAGAGATAAAAAGGGTTATCTCTTAGGCTTTAGCACTATTGTATAAACTCCTTTCGTTCTTCCTGAACCAGTTGTAATTGTAAAAGGGATTAAGTAATTTTCTTTAAACTCATTATGTTCAAATAACCATCTTGCAACATAAGGTTCTTCAAAATTTCCAATTCCAAAAAATATAAAATCTGATATTTTTTTATCGTTATTTATCATTTCAGCAATTTTTTTATTTGAAAAAGTTTTGATCTTTTTTAATTGCTCTTTACTTGATGAATCTGTAATTGAATTAATTGTAATATCAAGATTTTTATTAAAATAATTAATAAACTGATCTTCTGAAACACCCCATCCCTCTAAAAGCTTTGTATTTTTTGTAAACTCTATCTCTTTATTACAATATATAGATGAACCAGATGCCAAAATATTGGAGCTAAATATTTTTTTAAAAGTTGATGGACTCATCTTCATAATTGTATATTTATTTGAATTCATCTCTTTTATAGAGATACCACTCCCATCTACTGC
>JAYEKJ010000083.1:26756-36454 GCA_034660975.1 Campylobacterota bacterium | reverse complement strand
ATTATCTAGTTAAGAAGAATAAAAATTTATCATCACTAAATGATAAATCGACTTGAACACCTTTTCTATCTTGAGTAATCTCTAAAAGAGAATTTATATTATTGTATGTTCTTGGTAAAGTTATATTTACATTAAAATGATTTTCACTTAATAATGTTTTTATTTTTCCACCAACAATATTTACTAGTTCGGCAAGTGTATCAAGTATCTGTTCTATATCATCTGTCTTTTCCCCGATTAAAAGCTGACAAGCTTTTTTAGCAATCTCTTTTGGAAAAACAAGAATCACCATCCCATCTATATCTCCATAGAATCCTATAGAACTTGCTATTTTATCAGTTGTATCATTTATCACTATCTTATCTATTTTTGCAGCATCTTTGACAGCTTTTGAGTTTGTCATCATCTCTATTGTAGCAACAGTGGCTTCAATAAATTGTGGAAGTTCAGTCACAATCACTTTATTTAAAGTTCTTTTTAACTTTCCATTTGCAGCACTACTTGCTCCGAGTTCTGCTAAAAGTTTTTTATTTCCAAGGATATCATCCATTTGATCAAAAAATATAATTCCAGAATCTTCTAAAGTATCTTTAAATGTTGATTGTATTTTTTCAAATGTTAGACCAACGAAACATATAGTTGCATTATATTCAGCAGCTGAAGTAGATAATCTGGAGAAAAAGTTAAGGGCATGTACATTCATACTAACAACTTTATACGCATCAAAAATAAATAGTCTAAAGCCAACATTTAATGAGTTGTTGTGATAAGCAATATTAAATTTATTTCCTATCTCAGCATCTAAGAAAGAGGATACAGTGTATATAATCGCATTGCCAGTCACCCGTGTTGCTACATTTTGTCCTGTTTGTCCTAAAAATGTATTTTCAATAATGATGTCATATGTTTTTTCCATATTTTTCTTCTTGTTGAACTCCTCTTGAGATTGTGCTATTATTGGGTTATGCCCTGCATCATGTAGTTCAATTGCCATTGCTGATCTTTGAGATTTATCCATATTGAAAACTAAAACATTCAGTTGTTGATTTTTTAGGTTCGATGAGAAGAGTGCAGCGATATCAAATGAAGCAAAAAGTGAAAAAGATATATCATTTTTATAGAAGTTATTGATTGCATTAAATTTTTTTATATCATAATCACAAAAACCAACTTTAGTGTGTGAACTATTTTTGATTTTTTGAAACATTTTTACAAAAACATCAAGTCCATTTCTATTGAAAAAAATAACTTTTTTCAGGGAAACTAAAATCATATCTACACTCAATTTTATTGTTGCTTCAATATCATCTATACTCAAAAAAGCTGTAGTGTTGTCACCATCTAAAAAACCTTGTGGTGTAAATACACCGATTCCATCTTTTACTACTGCTCTCAAGATATCTCCATTAGTGTTGCAAAATCTTCATATATATCGCTAACATAATCTATATTAAAGTTGATAAAATCATTTAATTCACTCTCAATAAACATAGGTTGAGATAATTCATAAAATAGTAATAGATGCATCCATTTACCTAGTTTATTTAACATCTCGTCATCAAGTGGTTTAATCCCAGATGATGCTTGAATAATCTGAGCAATTCTTGGAGGCATATCCCATTTTTTTGATATTTTTTCACAAATATCAAAAAGGTCACTATCACAAAGACGAGAAAGAATGGTATTTAGATCTATATCATTAACACTTCTAATGAGATCTACATCGGCTTTTTTTTCACTAAAAAGTGCTTCTGCTACTATGATACTAGCTGGAAGAAGAGTTATAGCACTCTCTATATCCATATCATCAATCTTTAAATGAACTAAGATTTGTTTCCATCTTCTTGATAGTTTTGCTTGAAGTTCATGAAATATCACCGAGTTTAATTTGAATAGAACCCATTTATTTGGAGATAAAAGAGTCATCATATAGTTATAAACAGTTTGTTGAGATGAAGAAACACCAAGAATTCCAAATATTTGCGAAATCTCAGACACCTCATTTCTAAAGCCATATATGGGCTTATTAACAATGCTCTTGAGATATGATTTTAATGCAAGATCCGTCTCAGCTATTTGAGCTGCTTTGGTTAATTCACCATTGTTTAGTAACGCTATTGTTACTTGTAGTGCTTTAGGTGA
Source organism: Campylobacterota bacterium (assembly GCA_034660975.1). Classification (GTDB taxonomy): domain Bacteria; phylum Campylobacterota; class Campylobacteria; order Campylobacterales; family Sulfurimonadaceae; genus Sulfurimonas. The sequence goes on along the minus strand of JAYEKJ010000083.1, from coordinate 34,312 downwards.
TGGTGGTATCTTCTCAATGAAGTTATCTATTTTTTTATTTGTTATCAATTTATTATACTTTATAAGATATATTTTCCTATATTCTAGCTGTTAAAGTATAAAGATTAAATAAATTAGAAAAAAAAAGTAATATTCATTTCTTTTAAGTTCAAGTTTTGCTTTAAGTTGGTATAATTCGCAACTTTTAAACCTATACAAGGAAGCTAAAATGGCAAGAAGATGTGCTATTAGTGGCAAAGGCCCTATGAGTGGAAACAATGTTTCTCACGCAAAAAACAGAACAAAGCGTCGTTTTTTACTTAATTTAAGAACAGTTCGTATCACTTTAGAAGATGGTACTACAAAGAAAATTAAAATCTCTGCAAGAGAATTAAGAACACTTAAGAAAAACTCTTAAGTCTTCTTTTAGGAAATTAATATGAATCTTTTAAACAGGATTCGTAGATTTCTACACTGGGAGTCTTCTCCCAAACCTGATCTAAAACTTCTTCCTGAAGTTTACCCCCACCTCAAAGCATTCCGTTTACCTTTAATTTTAACAGTACTAACTATGATGATTGGAACTTTAGGCTATGTCATTATAGATGACTTTGCACTAATGGATGCGATATATCAGACTGGTATCACTTTTACAACAGTTGGGTTTGGTGAGATTGCACCAGTATCTGATGCGGGTAGAATCTTTACTATAACCCTTATTATAGCTGGTTTTGGGATTTTCTCTAGTGCTATTGGTATTATGGTTGCAGAGTTAAATAAAGGGAATATAGTTACTATACTAAAGGAGCGAAGGATGTTATATAATATCGCAAGATTAAAAAAACATTTTGTTGTGTGTTATCATAATGATTATACTATCGAGGTAACTAAACAACTTAGAGAGAACCATATCCCTTTTGTTGTTATTGATCCTCGTCCAGAGATACATGAATGGGCAAAAGAGTATAAGTATCCAAGCTACTTAGAAGCCCAACCACATGCCGAACTTGCAATGTTAAAAGCTCATCTAGCCTCAGCAAAAGGGTTAATAACACTTTCTGATTCAATAGCGGATAATATTGCCATCATAGCATCAGTTAGATTGTTTGAAAAGGAGCATGATCTTCCTCGTCCATATTATGTGATATCAGCAGCTGAAACTATAAGCAATGTTGAAAAACTTAAAAAACTTGGTGCAGATACTGTTGTTTCACCAACAACTCTAACTGCTCAAAGGGTAAGTGCAATGGCAGCTCGTCCAGATATGCAGAACTTAATAGAGGAATTTTTATATAAAAGTGATAACCCTCTTGATATGGAAGAGATTATTATCCCTAAATATAGTTGGGCAGTTTTGAAAAAATTAAAAGAGACCCATATAAGAAAGATTGCAAATACATCTGTTATCGGGATTACTAAAAAAGATGGTAAGTTTATCTCTATGCCAAAAGGTGATACGCTAGTTACTAGTGAGTGTAAATTATTATTGATTGGAAATCAAAATGGAATCAATATGACAAGAGAATTATTAAGAAGAAGAGAAAAGCCTAAGGAGTTAAAATTTGTATAAAATTAGTCAAATAGATGGTGGTGTATGTGCTAGTGAGGGTTTCTTTGCTGATGGTATAAGTGCTGGTTTAAAAGCTAAGAGTGCTAAAGATATGGCATTTATATATTGTGAAGATGAGTGTGAAATAGCTTCTGTTTTTACAACAAACAAAATGTTTGCAGCACCGATTAAACATTTTAGAGAAAAAGGGGAGTTTAAAACTAACTTTGTTTTAATAAACTCTAAAAACGCTAATGCGATGACTGGAAAAGCTGGTGTTGATGATATAGATGAGATTTTAAGTAATATACCAAATATGAAGAATCCCATTATGAGTTCAACTGGTGTTATCGGAGTTAGACTTTCAAAAGAGAAGATTATAGATGGTACAAAACTTTTTGATTTAAGCAAAAGAGATTCTAAAAGTGCATCTGAAGCTATCATGACAACAGATACATTTCCTAAAGAGATAGCGTTTAAAATTGAGTTAGAAGATGGTAGTAGTTTTAGTATTGGTGCTATTGCTAAAGGTGCTGGTATGATAAACCCTGCAATGGCGACTATGTTATGTTTTATTACAACTGATGCAGATGTTTGTAAAAATGAGATGCAAGAGATTTTAGATGAGGTAACTAAAACAACATTTAATGCTGCAAGTGTTGATGGTGATACATCTACAAACGATACTGTAATGTTACTCTCAAACTCAAAAAGTGGTGTTTTTAATAAAGAGGTTTTTACAGAGGTTCTTCATAAAATCATGCTTTTTTTAGCAAAGGAGATGGTGCGAGATGGTGAGGGTGCTACAAAACTTGTAACATATAATGTAACGGGTGCAAAAGATGATACAGAAGCCCAGAGAGTTGCAAAAGCACTATCTGATTCTTTACTTGTTAAAACTGCTCTTTTTGGAGAGGACCCTAACTGGGGAAGAATAGCTTCTACTGTTGGAGCAAGTGGTGTTGAAGCTTATGAGGAAACATTAAGTATCTCATTTGATGATTTATGTGTTTATGATAAAGGGGAGCTTTTATTTGATTCTATCATGGAAGATAAAGCATCATTAGTTATGAAAAAAGATAGATTTACAATATCTTGTGATTTAGGTGTAGCAGATGGTAGTTTTAAATCTTATGGCTGTGACTTAGGTTATGAGTATGTTAAAATAAATGCAGATTATAGGACTTAATAGTCCTCATAATCTTTTTTAAACTCTACATATCTTGAAGCTGAAGCATACAGCTCTTTAACCTCTTCATCATTTAACTCTCTAACAACTTTTGCTGGACTTCCAACGATTAAAGAGCGAGGTGGAAAAACTTTATTTTTAGTTACTAATGCTCCTGCACCAACTATAGATTCCTCTCCAATTACAGCACCGTCAAGTATAGTAGCACTCATCCCAATTAAACAAGCACTCTCAATTGTACAACCATGAAGCATAACTCTATGCCCAATAGTTACATCATCACCAATGATAGTTGGATTCCCATCACTTCTATCTGGTTTTTTATAGTGAGTTACATGAATCATACTTAAATCTTGAATATTTACACGATTACCAATTTTGATGTAATGAACATCACCACGAACTACACAACCAAACCAAATTGAGCAATTCTCACCACAAGTAACATCACCTACAACATCAGCAGATGGAGCTATCCAAGTATCAGTACCTAAGTTTGGTAACATACCTTTAAATTTGTGTAACATAATTAACTCTCTATAAAAAGTCGAGCAGCAAGATCTGCAACACTTGAAGCACTCTCTTTTTTTGTAGCTTTTGCAACACGATTCACATGATCTTCTAAAAGTTTATGATTATTAATCGACCTATTATCACCTTTTTTTATTTTTATATATGTACCATCACTTTGTAACTCATGTGCTAATCCATTATCAGAACATTGAAGTCTTAGAATTTGTATGATTTTATTTCTTGAAGCTTCATCTTTGATTCCAGTTAAAAGCTCAATCCTTCTAACTAAGTTTCTAGGCATCCAGTCTGCGGAGGAGATATAAACCTGTGTATCATCATTTTTAAAATAAAAAGTTCTAGGGTGTTCAAGATACTTTCCTAAAATAGAGATAACTCTAATGTTTTCACTTACACCTTCGATTCCTGTTTTTAAACAACATATTCCACGAACAATAAGCTCAACTCTTACACCAGCTTGACTAGCTTTGTATAAGGCACGAATAACATCTTCATCAACAAGTGAGTTTACTTTTGCGATAATATGCCCATGTTCACCTTTCCTAGTTTCATTTTGAATTAGAGATAGAATCTTAGGTTTAATTTGTGATGGTGCCATATAAAGCTCATCAAGTTTACCTTTTTTGCTAAACCCTGTTAAAAAGTGAAAGAATCTTGTTAAATCATTTGTAATCTCATCTTTGCTTGTCATATAACTCATATCTGTATATATTTTGGCAGTTGCAGGGTTATAGTTTCCTGTTCCTAAGTGAGCATATTGTTTAAGTTTTCCATTTTTTTTACGAGTAACAAGGGTAGCTTTTGCATGAACTTTAAAACCTTTGATTCCATAAATAACATGAGCTCCAGCTTTCTCTAAGGCTTTTGCCCAAATAAGGTTGTTTTCCTCATCAAATCTAGCTTTTAACTCAACCATAACTGTAACCTGTTTTCCAGATTCTGCTGCACTCATAAGCGATTGAACTATGGGTGAATTTGTTCCTGAACGGTAAAGTGTCATTTTTATAGAAACAACATCTGGGTCTTTTGCAGCTACTTGAATCAGTCTAACAACAGGCTCAAAACTATCATAAGGGTGATAGAGCAAAACATCTTGTTTCTCTAGCGTTGTAAATATGTTTTCATTAGAATCTAAAGGCGGTAAAGTTTTTGGTTTAAATGGTGGCATTAAAAGATGTGCATAATTTTTATTAGATACTATTTGCCAAAGGGAAGATAGATTTAAAAATGTATGAAATTTATATATATCATCTTTATAAACATTTGTGTGGCGATTAAAAAAGTTAATAATCTCCTCATCAGAATCACTACCAATCTCAAGCCTAACCATCTCCCCCTTACGGCGAAGTTTTAGACCCTCCTCAAGAATCTCCATAAAGTCATCAGCTTCCTCCTCTTGAATCTCCATATCTGCATTTCTAGTAACTCTAAAAGATGCATATTTTATAAGAGAATAACCAGGGAAAAGATCCTCAACATGTTTTGCAACTAAACTCTCTATGGGAACATAAGTGGCATCATTAAGTTGTATAAATCTACTAAGAACTCTAGGAACACGGATGATTCCAAACCTCTCAATAGAGTGATCATCACAATCATAAAGTTTAACGATTAGTCCAAAACTTAAATTGTTTAGATGTGGAAATGGGTGTGTAGCATCAATAGCAATAGGGATAATAACCGGATAGATATTCTCATCAAAATAACGGTTTAGCTCATTTTTTTGATTTTGATTCACTTCGTCATAAGACTTGATACTTATACCCTCTGGTTCAAGCTTTTTCAAGATACCATTCATACAGTGTTGTAAAACTTGTTGCTCTTGATGAAGATACTCTCTAATCTCACGAAGTTGTTGTAAGGGGGTAAGTTTATCTGCCCCAGAGACAATGATTCCAGCAGCAAAAAGCTTTTTAAGACCTGCAACACGAATCATATAAAATTCATCTAAATTTGTACCATAGATAGCAAGAAATTTTAATCTCTCAAGAAGTGGAAGAGACTCATCTTGTGCTTGTTTTAATACTCTTGTATTGAATTGTAGCCACGATAATTCACGGTTGTTATAAAGATCTGGATTTTTAAGATTTAACATTTAATAGCCTGAAATAATAGTTTTATCTATTATATCTAAAAGTTATTACAAGTTGATTATTTTGTTTTTTTGAAAGATTTAGTTTTCTTGTAGGGTAACAATTTATGAGTTGTTTATGTTCACTTACTTATAATCCCGAATTATGCAATAGAGAATTAAAAATTTAATCTATCATTGAAATCAAGGCACATTCATTAAAAATTTTTACTAAATATCCCTTGATTACAAGCATAGGTAAATTTTGCAAGGTGCCCTTGGGGTATAAATTCCTATTGCCTAATTCGGGATAATGTACTGAGATAGAATCATTTCACAATCCCCGTCCCACTCCAATTAGCACTATGGTAAATTGTTACACCATTTTTGCGACCATAGTAACGAAGTAGAAGTTTTTGTATAGTAGGCTCTATGCTTGGTTTGAACCATGCGTTGTTGCTTGTAGCTAGTACAAAATCTACTTCCCCCTCATATATCTCTTGGCAAGTTGCTTCGTAGCAGATAGCATTTCTGAACTTTATACCTTTTATGATAAAGTCGGTTGGTTTTTTTGCTTGAACAAAATCTGCCTGACCAGCAAAGAAAAAATCACTTATAAATTTTTGTGCAAATTTTGGCAGAGGGATATACTCCCCAAAAGGGACTAAAACCATCTTCTTTGCAATCTCTACTTTTCCATCTTGAAAAAAGTAAGTTACATTATAACTTTTGCCATTTTCTTTGAGTAAAGCACCAGCTACTATCGATATATCATAAGATAAGTTTTTTAGTTTATTTGTTAGAGATTTGTATCTATTCATAAATATAGGAAAACATGATTCTGGAAGAACTACTAAATCATACCCCTCATCTATCGCTTTGCTTATCGCATCTAGGTTCTGCTTTATTAGAGGGTATTTAGATTCTCGTAACCATTTCTCCTCTTGCTTTATATCTGTGGCAACAAGTTTTATTTTTAGTGGGGCATCTTTTTGAACTGTTGGGGTAAAGTTTAGTGCTAATATCAAAAGTGATAATGGTAAATAAGTGTAAGGTTTTTTAATATAATTTGGAAGTGTTAAAGCTAATAGAACTAAAGCTAATTGATATTTAAAAACACCAATATAACTATCTACAAATAGAAGCTCCATCTGTAACCAATTCCAATCAAATGGTTCAAAAAAACTAAGCCCAAATAGTAATAATGCTCGTATATATACTTTTTTTGTAAGTGCTAAAACACCAAAAAATAGCATATAAATAATGGCAAACCCAAAGGTAATAATAGGTGTCATCCATCCAACACCATTATACTCAAAACTGTAACCTATCCAGTAAAACCATAATATACCTATAAAAAATCCAGCTACTAAAACAGCTTTTTTTGGGATGTAAAGAAATAGTCCTAATGATAAAAGAGCAAACAGAGTATTTAAAACTTTTATACTAAAACCATAATGTTCTAGATAGATAAAAGAGCTAAAAAGAAGGGCAGTTACTATCCCAATAGGAAGGTTAATTAGAAAGGGTGTTGAGTTTTTAATATTATTAATTTTTGTAATCATGGTGAAATTATAACCATATTTTTGAATTGTTTATTTATGCTATAATTGGAGCTATGAAAATAGTTCAACTTAATATAAAACCTGCAACTTACAAAGAGATATCAATTGATTCTTTAAAAATTAATGAGGTGTTAGTGTTTGATATTTATATTAAGCGTTTAAATAACTATGTGATTATAATCGAAGCTGGTAAATTGTTGTCTGATGAGCTATATAAAAAACTAAAAAAACAAGATAATCTTTATATCTAAAATAGATTCAAACAATCAAGAACTTACAACTAAAACATTACACTTATATATCAAATATAATAAAGAAGATTTAAAAAAAAGCCTTGAATTTTTATCTAAAATCAACACGGACCTATTTTTAGATTTTTTAGATTCAGAAGAAAGTATTATAGATATGCAATCAGTGGAGGAGATTGTAAAATCTATAATTATTTTATCAAAACATAATCCAAATTTTCTTAAAGAGGTGATGCCTTATTTTGAGGATAATTATGAATTGGCATATCATTCCCTATATGTAGCTATTTATGCAATCTCCCTTGCTAGTTTTCTAAATCTTGATGATAAACAACTTAAAGATATAGGGATAGCCGGACTTCTTCATGATATTGGTATAAAAAAAATAGATGATATTATTAGAAATAAAAATTCTAAACTTGAG
>JAYEKJ010000083.1:8794-26656 GCA_034660975.1 Campylobacterota bacterium | reverse complement strand
CTTAAAATCATGATGAAAGATGATTCTATGGTAAATAAATTTAACAAAGAGTATCTTCAAATTTTTTTACAATCTTTTCTAAAGTAAAGTTCAGTCTTTTATTAATAGATTTTTTGTATAATCGCGACAATTTTAAATAAAGGAAGTTAGAGCATGGAAATTATCTCTCAACTATTACCGTTCATATTTTTAATCGCAATTATGTATTTTGTGATTATTCGCCCACAACAAAAAGAGGCTAAAACTAGACAAGAGATGATAGACGCTCTTAAAAAAGGTGACAAAGTTGTTACTAATGGTGGATTTATTGTTGTTGTTCACAAAGTTGAAGAGCTATTTTTAAGTGTTAAAATGAATGATGATACAATCACAAAAATCACTAAAGATGCAATCGCAAGAAAGTACGAGGATGAAGCTTAATTTTCGTATAGCAGTCTTTGGGCTTGCAATAATTTTTGGTGTCTTTTTCTCTATGCCATCTCTTTTACAGATGGAAGAGGGGAAAAAAGTTACTCTTGGTCTTGATCTTCAAGGCGGTCTTCATATGCTTCTTGGTGTTAAAACAGAAGAAGCCACTAAATCTCGTATAAAATCAATCGCAGCTAGTATCAAACACTTTAGCCAAAGAGAAGATATTTTAGTTGATGAACTTAAATTTGATGAAACAACTGTATCCTTTATTCTTCTAGATTCAGATGATAAAGAGGCGATGAATCAATTTTTAAAAGAGGTTGAGGGTTCTGTTATATCTATAAATGGTGAGATTTTTTCTTTAAGCTTAACTGATGAAGAGATTCTTAAAACAGAAAAAGAGGCGATTGATCAAGCTATCGAGACTATAAGAAATAGACTTGATCAATTTGGTTTAGCTGAACCTATTGTTGCTCGTCAGGGTGCTGAGAAAATTTTAGTTCAATTAGCTGGGATTAAAACTCAAGAGGATGAGCAAAGAGCTAGAGAGTTGATCTCTCGTGCTGCTAAACTTGAACTTATGGCAGTTGATGAGGATAGGATGGCTCGTGTTTACAATATGAGTGATTCAGATGCTGCTGAGTATGGTGATGTGATTTTAGAGGATGCTAAGAATCCTGCTATTAAATATCTTGTGCATGAGATTCCTATTTTAGATGGTGCGATGCTTACAGATGCTTCAATGGGATTCGATCAAAACAACAGACCTTTGATTAATTTTAAGTTAAATGCTGAGGGTGCTGAAATTTTTGGTGATTTCACAGGTGAAAGTGTTGGAAAAAGACTTGCTGTTGTTTTAGATGGAAAAGTATATTCTGCTCCAAATATCAATGAAAGAATTGGTGGTGGTTCAGGTCAGATTTCTGGAAGTTATACAGTTATGGAAGCAAAAGATTTAGCTATTGCTCTTCGCTCAGGTGCTTTACTCGCTCCAATATATTTGATGGAGAAGCGTTCAGTTGGACCTAGTTTAGGTGCTGATTCTATTAAAGCTAGTATGGTTGCTCTAATTGGTGGTTTTATATTAGTAATAATATTTATGATGTTTTACTACCGTATGGCAGGTGTTATTGCTAATATAGCACTAATCGCTAATCTATTTATCATCTTAGCTGTTATGAGTATGTTTGGTGCTACTCTTACTCTACCTGGTATGGCAGGTATTGTTTTAACCGTTGGTATGGCTGTTGATGCAAATGTTGTCATCTCTGAGAGAATTAGAGAGTTGATTTATCAAGGTAAATCGATTCATAAGGCTATAGAAGAGGGTTATGCAAATGCTATGAGAGCGATTCTTGATGCAAATATTACAACGCTGATAGCTGCTGTTGTTCTTTATGCTTATGGAACTGGTGCAATTAAAGGTTTCGCTATAACAATTAGTATCGGGATACTCGCTTCTATGCTTACAGCTATTTTAGGTACGCATGGAATCTATCAGATGCTTGAGAGTAAGATTCAAAAAAGTAAAAACAACCGTTTTTGGTTTGGGATTAAGGGGTAATTATGGAATTTTTCAGATATACAAAAACCTTTAATTTTATGGGTAGATCTAAAATAGCGATGGTTTTCTCTATCGTTCTACTTTTAGCCTCTTATATATTGTTAGCAACAAAAGGTTTAAATTATGGTGTTGATTTTGCTGGTGGAACAATTGTTCAAGTAAAGTATGACACTACGGCTCCTATCGATGCGATGCGTGAGAAGTTAAAAACAGATAAGATTTTTGATGGTGCTTCTATTACAGAGTTTGGTTCCCCTGATGAGGTGGTGATTCGTATGAAAAGCACCACTAGTAGTGTTACTGTTGATATTGGTGATGTTACAAGAGAGGCGCTTAGAGGGACTGGTAATTATGAGATTCGTCGTGTAGATATTGTTGGTCCAACTGTTGGTGCTGAGTTAAAAGAGAAAGGTATAATCTCTTTACTTTTAGCAATTGTAGGGATTCTTATCTATGTTGCGTTTAGATTTGAGTGGCGTTTTGCTGTTGCTTCTATCTTTGCTTTAGTACATGATGTATCAATCGCTCTTGGTGCTATCACTCTTATTGGTTTAGATGTAAACCTTGATGTTTTAGCAGCTCTTCTTACAATTCTTGGGTACTCATTAAATGATACTATTATTGTATTTGACCGTATTCGTGAGGGTGTTACTAACTCTAAAAAGACAGATTTAACTGATATTGTAAACGAATCAGTTACAAGAACTTTAGCTAGAACAACTCTAACTTCACTTACAACTTTCTTTGTTGTATTTACACTATTTATGTTTGGTGGTGAGATTATTCATGCCTTTGCATTTACACTTTTAGTGGGTATAGTTGTTGGTACATACTCATCAGTTTTTGTAGCTTCACCTATCTTGATTTGGTTTGGTTTTGATGTGAAAAATTATCATGTCAAACTAGCAGCAAAAGCAAAAAGAGAAGCTGAAAAACAAAGAATGCGTGACCAGTACGAATCTGGAGTTATGTAATAAACTTCTTGCATAACCTTCAACACCATTGACTCAAGGATTGGAATCTCGAATTTCAAAGTGTCTATATGCTTAAGTCAATGGCATTGTGCCTAACCTTAGAAGTACGACTTCAGTCGTACTTCTAAAATAGATCAAGCTATTTCAATGCATAATTCGGGTTTAATCTTCTATCTTGTATAATCCTCTAAAAACTATTGAGGTATATAATTGAAAAATAAAATCAATATAAAAAATTCCAAAATACTAAATTCCGTTATATTAGCATCCATCATAGTTGTTGTCTCTTTATTCTTTTTTATCCCATATATTACAGAACAATATACTATAAAAACTATTATCAAACATAGTCAAAATGCTGTGGAACAAATAAAGCTAACTCGAGCGTACTATGTTGATGTTGTGGTTAAGGATGTAAAAAAATATGCACCAAATTTGAAGTTTCATTATGATCATGAAGGTGTAAATGGAAAACTACCTTTACCAACAACAACTGTTCATGATTTAAGTAAAATTTTTAGTGAAAATACAGGTATAACATATAATCTTTATAGTGAATATCCATTTAAAAATAGAGAAGATAGAACCTTAACACCTTTTCAAAAAGAAGCTATTAAATATACGCAAGAAAATGAGGATGGAGTATATATAAAAAGAGATATCTTAGACGGGAAAGAGGTATTAAGAGTTGCTACTACAGACTATATGACCGATCAATCATGCGTCTCTTGTCATAACAAACATAGTGATAGAACTTGGGAAAAAAATAAGTGGCAAATAGGGGATAAAAGGGGAGTTTTAGAGGTTATAACTCCCTTAGAAGATGAACTCTCCTGTCATATAGATATGAGAAACTATATTTTATTTTTTATTATTAGTATATTAGGTATTGTTCTTTTTTATCTATTTATTAAAATTAGAAAAAGAGAAAAAGAGCTGATAAGTGTAGCTGATAATTTAATAAACAAAGTTGGAACAAAAGAGAAAGAGCTTGAAAGCTTAGGAAAACTCTTAGATCAATATGTTATTACATCTAAAACAAATGTTTCAGGTCATATTACTTATGTTAGTAAAGCGTTCTTAGATATAAGTGGTTTCACAGAGGAGGAGTTGTTGAACCAACCACATAGTTTAGTTCGACACCCTGATATGCCTCAAAGTGCTTTTGAAGATATGTGGGAAACTATAAAAGATGGTAAGGTATGGAGAGGGGAAGTTAAGAACTTAAAAAAGGATGGTGGTTTCTATTGGGTTGATGCTGTTATATCAGCTGATTGTGATGATAAAAACAATATTATAGGTTACTCTGCTGTTCGAACTGACATCACCTCCCAAAAAGAATCACAATATTTAGCTTCTCACGATTCATTAACATCTTTATCAAATAGAGCAAAATTTGAAGAGATAGCTATCCATGCTACAAAAGTAGCCAAAAGAGATAAAACATCATTAGTGATACTATTTTTGGACTTTGATAATTTTAAAAATATTAACGACACACTTGGGCATCAAGCTGGAGATGAGTTACTAAAAATTGTTGCTATAAGAATGCAAAACACACTTAGAGAGGTTGATACCATCGCTAGAATTGGTGGAGATGAATTTGTTATTTTATTGGAATCGATTAAAGAGACGCAAAAAGTATCGTATATAGTAAACAAAATACTTGATGTAATTAGAGAGCCAATTGATATATTTGGCAGTGAGTGTTATACAAGTGCTAGTATTGGAATCTCAATATATCCAGATGATGGTATAACAGCATCAGAACTGATGAAAAATGCAGATACTGCAATGTATCATGCAAAAGAGAAGGGTAGAGATAATTATCAATTTTTCACAGAAGAGTTAAATGTAAATCTATCAAGAAAAATAGAGGTTGAAAAAGCATTGCGAACTGCTATTGAAAATGATAGTTTTGATTTTGTTTTTCAGCCTAAATATAATTTAAAAACTCAAAAAACTATTGCTTGTGAGATATTGATAAGATTGGTAGATTCTAAACTTGGTTTTATATCTCCAGTTGAGTTTATACCTATTGCTGAAGAAAATAGAATGATTATTGAGATTGGTAATATTGTAATAGATAAAGCTACTAAAGCATTCAAAGAGTTTCAAGAGATGGGTTTATCATTAGAAAGTATATCTATAAATATATCAAGTATTCAACTAGAAACAGAAGGTGTGGTTGAAGATTTTGCAAACATAGTTCAAAAAAATGGAATTTTAGCTAGTAATGTTGAGTTGGAACTAACAGAACACTCTATGATAGAGAATTTAGATAAAGATTTAGAGACTTTAAATAGATTCAGAAGTTTAGGATTTGAGATTTCAATAGATGATTTTGGTACTGGTTACTCATCTATGAGTTATCTTAAAAAATTACCTATTGATACTATAAAGATAGATAAATCTTTTATTGATGAAATATCAATAAAAAAAGAGGATTTAGCGATAGCACATGCAATTATTCAGCTATGTAAAGATTTAGATTATAAAGTTATAGCAGAGGGGATAGAAGATTCCACTCAGCAAGATGTATTGATAGATTTAGAGTGTGAGATGGGGCAGGGTTATCTCTATTCAAAGCCTTTAAGTTATGATGATTTTGTAGAGTTTATTAATAAGTAAGTGGGCATAAATAATTAATTATGTCATTTTTGCTATACAATTTGTGAGTATAATAATGTTATGAAAAAAGTATTTATATTTTTACTATTTATAACACATCTATTAGCAAGTACTGATTCTATTAGTTATTTTGAACAAAAAAATATTTCAAAAAATATAGATATTTTAAAAGAGAAGTTTATTTTTATAGATTCTAAAAAATCAAATTTTGGATTTAATGAATCTATATTTTGGATAAAAGTAAAAGTTTTTAATAACTCTACAATTGATTCAAAAAAAGTGTTATCTTTCCCATATACTCTCTTAGACTACATAGATATCTATGAACTTAAAGATAATAAACTGATTAAAAAAAGAGAGATGGGAGATTTAAGGGAGTATGTAAACGATGGTTTTTTCTCCGAACCATCTTTTTTTGTAAATCTACAAGCCAATGAGAAAAAAACATTTATTTTTAAAGTTCAAACTCAAGGTAGTATGAATATAGATTTAAAAATTTTAGATTATGATAGTTATATTAAAGATGGTGTAATAAAATCTCAAATTTTGATGTTTTATTTTGGTGCTGTACTCATTATGTTGATGTATAATTTTATACTCTACCTATATATAAGAGATAAAAGTTATCTTTACTATATCTTTTTTCATTTTGATTATATGTTATTTACATTAGCTTATAGTGGTTTAGCATTTTCATATTTTTGGTCATCAATACCATTTTTAAATAATTTTGCAGTTCCATTTTTTATGTCAATTGGCTCAACACTAGCAGTAGTTTTTGCAATAGATTTTTTACATATAAAAGCTAATTCGAAAAAGATATATAAGCCACTACTTATGTTAGCTTATTTTAATGTAATTGCTACTATCTTAATTTTTATTTTATCTTACCGTTTAGCAACACTTATAGTGACTCTTTTATCCCTTTTTTCTGTTATTGTGATATTGGGTAGTAGTGCTTACTCTTATTATATCTCTAAAAATCCAAATGCAAAATTTTTCGCTTTAGCTTGGGGATTCTTACTTCTTGGTATTTTTACAGTAAATGCTAAAAACTTGGGCTTATTGCCTGTTAATATCTTTACAACTTATGCAGCATTTATAGGAGCTTTTATAGAACTGACATTACTTTCAAGTGCTTTAGCTTATAGATATAAATTACAAAATGAGAGGATAGCTCAAAAAGATATAGCTTTGATAAGACAATCTAGACACGCAAGTATGGGTGAGATGATAGCAAATATTGCACATCAATGGAGACAACCACTCCATAGGATAAACCTAAGTCTATCAGTGATAGATTCTGTTTTACAAAGGGATGAGGTTGATAAGAGAGTGATAGATAAAAAATTAAAAAGTTCACAAGAGAATCTTCAATATATGTCAAATACTATTGAGGATTTTACATCATATTTTAGACCAGATAAGTTTAAAGAGAATTTTAGGATACTTGAGATAGTAGATAATGCGAAAATTTTATTAGAGAGCAGATTAAAAAACATTGTTATTAAAATAGTTAAAAAAAATGATGATTTAGTGAGTGGATTTAGAAATGAGTATCTTCAAGTTGTTTTAGTGATTCTAAATAATGCAATAGATAATTTTGTAGAAAAAGATATACAAAACAGAGAGATAATTTTATCTATAAATAGTAATACAAAATATATATGGCTTGATATATCTGATAGTGGTGGTGGGATAAAAGAGGAAAATTTAGAGAAAGTATTTGATCCCTATTATACAACCAAGTTTAAAGAGATGGGCACAGGTATCGGTCTTTATATGGCTAAACTATTGATAACAGAGAGTATGCATGGTGAGTTGAGTGCATTAAATAGTAAAGATGGTGCAAATTTTAGAATTAAAATTGAGAGGGGAGGTACTTAATGAATAACTTATCACTTTTATATGCAGAGGATGACGAAGAAACTTTAGAAGACACGCTGTTTTTTTTAGATGGATGTTGTCCAACTATATATACTGCTACTGACGGGGTTGATGCACTTAAAATTTATAATGAATCTAAGGTAGATATAATTTTATTGGATATCAATATGCCAAATATGAGTGGTTTGGATGTTTTAAGGGAGATTAGAAAAAAAGATGACAAAACGCAAGTTGTTCTTATAAGTGCAAACTCCGATTCTCAAACTTTTGTAAAGGCAATAAATTTAGGGATTAGTGGTTATATTATAAAACCATATAATCCTAAAGAGTTAAAAGAGATGATAACAAAAATTGCTGAAAAAAAGTTTGCAATTGATATAGTTGATGAGAATGTATTGGTAGTTTATAGCGACAAGAAAGGTTTTATAACTGATGCTAGTAGTGCTTTTTGTAAACTTACTCAGTATTGTAAAGATGAACTCATAGGTAAAACATATTCACTTATATATCATGAAGATATGCCTAGAGAATTTTATAATAGTACGCTAAGTCAAATAAGCTCTGCTAAGGTATGGAGTGGCGAGATAAAACATAAGCGTAAAGATTCTAGTGAGTATTGGTTACATACAACAATAACACCTATTTTAGGGGTAAATAATTTGATTTCAGGTTATATTTCAGTTGGGCATGATATTACACAAAAAAAAGAGATACAACAACTCTCTATAACTGATAGCTTGAGTGGACTTTTTAATAGAGCTCATTTTGATAATATAATTGAAAAAGAGATCTCTCGTTCAAAAAGATATGATACTTACTTTAGTTTTATAATGATTGATATAGATTTTTTCAAACAATATAACGATATCTATGGGCATCAGTCTGGTGATGAGGTTCTTAAAAAAGTTTCAGATGTTTTAAGCAGTTATACAAAAAGAGAGGATGATTATGCATTTAGACTTGGTGGGGAAGAGTTTGGAATATTAACTATTGGATTAAATGAGGAAAAATCGATAAAAATTACAAATATGTTAATAGAGGGGATAAGAAGTTTGAAAATAATGCATAAGGGTAGTGCTATATCAGATATATTAACTATATCTGCTGGATTATATAGTGCAAAGGGTAGTGATGTTTTTGATAAAGATTTAATTTATCTTGAAACAGATAAAGCATTATATAAATCTAAACATAATGGAAGAGATATGTTAAGTGTTGTTAAGGGAAAAAATGAATAATTTAACTATGTTGTATGTGGAAGATGATATTGATGTATTGCAAGATACCTTGTTTTTATTGGGTGATTATTTTAAAACCTCATATACAGCCCAAGATGGTAAAACTGCTTTAAAGCTTTTTAATGAACGAAAGCCAGATATCATCCTACTTGATATAAATTTACCATTGATGAATGGTTTAGATGTAGCTAGGGAGATAAGAGCTACCGACAGTGATATTCCAATTATCATGATTAGTGCATATTCAGATAAAGATAAACTTTTAGATGCTATAAATATAGGTGTTAGCTCTTATATTGTTAAACCGTTTAAGATAGCAGAGATAAAAGAAACAATTGAAAAGTTGATAGAAAAACAATCAGAAAATCAGGAGAAGTTTTTAGAAGTTGAATTTTTATGGAAATCTAGAACTGAAAAATTATTTTATAAAAAAGAGGAGATCTCATTAACAAAAAATGAGATTCTTCTTATGAAACTTTTATGTGAAAATAAACAAATATTTTTTACTCCACATGAGTTAGCACTAGAGATGTTTTCAGATTCTAAAAAAAGTGATGATTCCAATAATGCCACTCAGCTAATATCTAGGTTTAAAAAGAAAGTTTTAAAAAGCACAGATACAAAAGAGTTTTTTATTGAAAATGTTTATGGTGCTGGGTATAGAATAAAAATAAAGATGATTGCAACTGAGGAGGGTTAGGAACTTATATTTTTTCAGTCACTCCTTAAGATAGTTTTTGTATAATCACCTCAATTTAAAGTTAAGGTGTTGAGATGGATTGGGGTAAGGTGATATATGTATTTTTCTCGTTAATGAGTTTAACCTCAATCGCAGGTTTTTTATACGAACATAGTGCAGTAGCTCTTTTTGTAGCTGCTAGTTTAAATCTTGTTTCTACATTTTTGAAAATTGGTGTTAGAAACCTTCTCTCAGCCGAACTTTTGGCTTCATCTCTTGTAGCAGACTTACATCTAATTCCAGCATTTATCTATTTAGTAGTTGTTGGAAATCTAGAATGGGCTATCGCCTTAACAATCGGTGCATTAATTGCTAACCTTTTCTCTATAGGATTAGTCTATATAGAGAGCTCAAAAATACACGACGAATATTAGGGATTATTTTGGATTATAACTCACAAACGATAGAAAAAAAATGGCAAAACTACTGGGCAGAACATAAAAGTTTCGAACCAACTGAAGATTTTACAAAAGAGAAAAAATATATTTTAAGTATGTTTCCATTTCCAAGTGGAAGATTACACATGGGGCATGTTAGAAACTACTCTATAAGTGATGCTTTTGCGAGATTTCATAGACAACAGGGGAAAAATGTTCTTCACCCTATCGGTTTTGATAGTTTTGGTATGCCTGCTGAAAATGCTGCTATTAAAAACAATGCCAACCCTAAAACATGGACTTATGACAATATAGAATATATGAAAAATGAGTTTAAATCTTTAGGATTCTCTTTTTCTAAAGAGCGTGAACTTGCAACTTCTGATGAGCTTTACACTAAGTTTGAGCAGGGTTTTATTATCGATATGTTTGAAAAAGGTCTTCTTTATAGAAAAAAAGGACTTTTAAACTGGTGTCCACATGACCAAACAGTTTTAGCAAATGAGCAAGTTGTTGAGGGTTGTTGCTGGAGATGTGATACTCCGATAGTTAAAAAAGATATGAATCAGTATTACTTCAAAATCACTGAGTATGGTGATGAACTTTTAGCAGATTTAAAAAAGTTAGAGGGTGGTTGGCCTAAACAAGTTCTTACAATGCAAGAGAACTGGATAGGAAAATCAAACGGTTTAGAGTTTGACCTATATTTTGATGAGGTTTCTAAAGCCAAACTAGATTCTAAATTTGAATCTTTTGATGTTTTTACAACTCGTCCTGATACTATTTATGGTGTAAGTTATACAGCTCTTGCTCCTGAGCATGAGATAGTAACTTACATGATTGAGAATAATCTTTTAAGTGATGAGGTTATCGCAGAGATTAAAAAGATGAAAGCAACTTCATCTATCGATAGACAAAAAGAGAAAGCTGGTCTTTCACTTGGGCTTGATGTAGTTCACCCACTTACAGGTAAAAAAGTACCAGTCTGGATAGCTAATTTTGTTCTTATGGATTATGGAAGTGGAGCTGTTATGGCTGTTCCTGCTCATGATGATAGAGATTGGGATTTTGCTAAGAAGTATGATTTGCCTATAAATGCAGTTATCAAACCTTTTGATGGTGAAGCAGAAGAGGGCAAGGCTTTTACTGAGGTTGGAGAGCTATTTAACTCAGAGGAGTTTAATGGACTTAACTCTAAAAAATCTCAGTATAACATCATCAAGCATTTTGAAGAGAAAAATATTGGTAAGAAAACTACAAACTACAAACTAAAAGATTGGGGTGTTTCTCGTCAAAGATATTGGGGTGCTCCGATTCCTTTTATCCATTGTGATGATTGTGGTTTAGTTATGGAGAAAAAAGAGAATCTCCCTATCGCTCTACCTGAAGATGTTGAGATAACAGGTGAGGGTAACCCACTAGATAACCATCCAACTTGGAAACATTGTAAATGTCCAAATTGTGGCAAAGATGCAATCCGTGAGACAGATACTATGGATACCTTTGTAGAATCTTCATGGTATTTTTTAAGATTTTGTGCATCACCACAGAACTGGGAAAAAGAGGCTTTCTCAAAAGAGCAACTCAAATACTGGATGGGTGTTGACCAATACATTGGTGGAATTGAACATGCGATTTTACACCTTTTATATGCAAGATTCTTCACTAAAGTTTTCCGTGATTTAGGCTATATCGATTTTGATGAGCCTTTTGATAATCTTTTAACTCAAGGTATGGTACTTAAAGATGGTGCAAAGATGTCAAAATCTAAGGGTAACACAGTTGATCCTGATGCTATTATCGCTAAATATGGTGCAGATACTGCAAGATTGTTTATACTCTTTGCAGCACCACCAACACAAGAGTTAGAGTGGAACGATTCTGCTGTTGAGGGATCTTTCAAGTTTATAAAAAGATTTTTTGATAGAAGTTCAAATATAAATAAAACTGATACGATTCTAACAATAGATCATTCATCACTAAGTAAAGATGAAAAATTTGCTAGAAAAAAAGTGTATGAAGCATTAAAAAGAGCAAATGATGTTTATGAGGAGAGATTCACTTTTAACACTATGATAGCTGGTGTTATGGAAGCTATGAATGCTCTTAATACTCAATCTAATGCTGATGTGTGGAGTGAGGGTTATTGGATTCTATGTTCTATTATGGAACCTGTAATTCCACACACTTGCTGGGAGATAAGTGATGAGTATTTCTCATTAAATAATCTTAATCCTCAAAAAATCTTAGAAGAGGTTTTTGTAGAAGACTCTATCACTCTTGGTGTTTCAGTAAATGGAAAAAGAAGAGCTGAGATAGAGGTGGCGATAGATGAAACAAAAGAGAATATTATTGCTCTTGCAAAAGCAGAAGTTTCCAAATGGTTAGAGGAAAAAACGATTGTAAAAGAGATAGTTGTTCCTAAAAAACTTGTAAACATTGTAATCAAGGGTTAGATTTGAGATTCTTTTTACCAATAATAGTAATGATAGCAATATTTTTTTCAGCTTGTGGATATAAACCAAGTTCAAAATATGCTAGAGAAGTTATTGGTGAAAAAGTAAGTACAAGCATTAAAATATCATCTTCAGATCCGGAAAACAGTGTAATAATAAAAGATGCTGTTGATGGTGCTATAATATCAATATTTCATTCATCTTTAAGAGAGAGATCTCAATCTGATACACATCTTGTTATAAGTTTAAAAACACCTAAATACACACCAATAGAGTTTGATGTAAATGGTTTTGTTATCGCTTATAGAATGTCACTTACACTAGTAATAAAAAAGATTCGCAACGGGGTGAGCAAAATTTATACCTCTATGGGAACACATGATTTCTCAATTACACCAAATGCTATTGTAACTGATCAAGAGAGATTTGAAGCTATAAAATTTAGTGCTCAAAAAGCTATAAACTCATTTATTGCACAAACATCGGTAGAGGGTGCTAGAGTTAGCAATACCAATCCCCACTAAAAAGTGAACACTCAAAAAAAAAGGAGATATTTATGACGATTCAGACTATTATTAAAAGAGCAGTTAAAAGATTAGAGTTAGAGGGAAAAATGTTAACTCCAGATTTTTATGAAGAAGCTTTTTGTAAAGAGGCTACAAAATCGGGTTTTATAATTGAAGATTGTAATAAGATAGAGAGAATTTCGTTAACATTAAATAAAGAGTTTCAAAAAGAGTTAAGTCAATATAGAATAAAAACTATGAGTGAACTAAGCCGTTTTTTAATATCTA
The DNA here is from genome assembly GCA_034660975.1 of Campylobacterota bacterium. Taxonomy (GTDB): domain Bacteria; phylum Campylobacterota; class Campylobacteria; order Campylobacterales; family Sulfurimonadaceae; genus Sulfurimonas. Next base: position 13,585 of record JAYEKJ010000083.1, on the reverse strand, counting down.
AGTTAAATAGAACAAAACCATCACAGTGTTCAGAGATGGTAGATGCACAAGCAATATTTACGAAAAAAGTTCTTCAAGTTATTACACTACTTCATAATAAAGAGGCTAGTGATTTAGCTAGAAAATCTTTAGATCTTTTAAACTCAAACCCAAGTGCATCTCAGGTTGATCAGTTTAAACAGCTATGGATGAATTTTACTGCAACTTATGATGATACATTTTTAGGTTCATTAAAATCTTTTGGGGATATAGATACTTTAGATTTAGAAAAAAGTATAAAAACTCTTAGCTTAAAAACTCCTGCTACGAAGAGTGATAATAGTTCAGATTTGAAAAAAATATCTTCACTATTAGTCTCCTCTTTGGTTCCCTCAATATCTTCAAAAGTAGATAATAAAATAGCAAATATTAGTGACAAGATAAGAAAAAAACCATCATTACTTAGTGATGAAAATATTGAAGATGAGATTAAAACAGCGATTGCAATAAGGATAGCTTTAGATAAAGAGAGTTTAGCTGGAATGGTTGAATCTTTTGATTATCTGCTTGATAAACTATCTATAAAGCTTATTGATATAATTAGTAAATCAGATAGTTCAACACTAGAGATACAAAAAATAAAAACTGAATTAGATACATATAGTGAACAAGAAGCGACAGATTTTAAAGCTACTCATAAAAAATTATATACCATAGCATCTGCATTAGAAAATAACTCTAAGGGATTTAGTGAAGATTTAAAAGAGCATAGTTCAAAAGTAGATGTATTAGTTAATAGAGTAAATGAACTTGAAAAAGAGTTGGCTAAAACAAAAGAGGAATCAAAAGAAGATTTTTTAACTAAGCTATATAACAAAAGAGCATTAGATGAGTTTATGAAAGTTAAAGAGGCAGAGTTTAGTAGATATGAGCGTAACTATTCGATTGTTATGTTTGACTTAGATCTGTTTAAGCTTGTAAATGATAATTATGGACATGATGCTGGTGATGCTGTTTTATCAGCATTTGCAAAAATTCTTAAAAAAGAATCAAGAAATGTTGATATTGTTGGGCGATTTGGTGGCGAAGAGTTTATGGCAATTTTAAGTGAAACTGGGGCAAAAGGTGGAGCAATTTTTGCTGAGAAAGTAAGAAATCATGTTGAGAAGGCAAAATTTATCTATAAAGGTAAAAGAATTAATGTAACTGTGAGTTGTGGTGTTGCAGAGAGAAAACTACACCTATCACTTCAAAATACAATTAATTCATCAGATGAGTATCTTTATCAGGCAAAAAAAGATGGTAGAAATCAAGTTGCTTATAAGAGAAGCTAGTGTTAAAAGAATTTTTAAATAATAAGCCATTATATTATGATGAGATAGATTATACCCGTATGCCTCGCATATATGAAAAGATAAAATCTTTTCTCCCCTTAGCTAAAATAATTCACATTATTGGTACAAATGGTAAGGGTACTACAGGTCGTTTTTTAGCATCTGCACTCAATTGCTTAGGGTACAATACAGGACACTATACCTCTCCACATATACTGAAATTCAATGAAAGAATTTGGTTAAATGGTGAAAATATAAGTGATGAGATATTAGATAAAACTCACAAGAAATTACAAACTATTTTAAGCCAAGAGGATTCTAACTCTCTTAGTTACTTTGAATATACAACATTTTTAGCAATGTTAATATATGAAGATTGTGATTATGTGGTTTTAGAAGCTGGTTTAGGTGGAGAACGAGATGCAACAGCTGTATTTCCTAAAGAGTTAACTCTTGTTACTCCAATCGATTTTGATCACGAGGCTTTTTTAGGCGATACTTTAGAAGCGATAGCAACTACAAAATTAAATGCTATACAAAAAAATGCAATTTTGGCAAATCAGAAATTTGATAAGGTGTATGAAATTGCATTCAATAGAGATGCTAAGATCTATAAAGTTGATGAACTTTTAGATAGTTCAGATATAGAAAAAAATGCTATAATCTCTAAAAATCTAGAACTTCGAGCATATTTACAAGATAATTTAAAATTAAGTATAAGTGCTTTAAGGTTTTTAGGGATTAACTATGAGTGTAGTGATTTTAATAATGCAAGACTATTTGGACGACTGAGTAAACTAAATGAAAATATTTATATAGATGTTGGACACAACAGATTAGCTGCCATATCAGTTGTAGAGGCTTTATCTGGTAAAAAGTATATTTTAGTTTATAATACCTATAAAGACAAAAATTATAAAGAGATTTTAGAGATATTAAGCCCTATAATTGAAAGGGTTGAGATAATAGATGTTGATGATAGTAGAATAGAGTCTAAAAAACTACTTCAACAAACTATGGACAATTTAGGGATAAAACATAAAGTTTTCAAACAGATAACTAAAGATAATCAATATTTTGTTTTTGGTTCTTTTAGTGTTGCAGAGATATTTTTAAAGGTTTATTATGCATGATCATTTTACAATTACAATAAATGATGATAATGGTGTTCAACAATTTAACTTACATCAGTTTGTAAAACGAGTTATTATATATGTTGGAGTCTTTATATCATTTATAGGTTTTAGTGCAGCAGCAACAATATATTATTTAGATTATGAACTTGAGCAAATTGAGAGTAAACGCTTAAAGATGCAAACTGCTTATACTGCATTGATTAAAAAAAATAAAACACTCAATCAAAGTATGTTAGAGACTGAAAACATATTAAAGATAAAAAAAGATGAACTAGAAGAAGTTTCTATATCTCTCTCGGAGATAGAAACTATGATAGGGTTAACTCCACCTGAGGATATTCCACTTAAAGATCGTGCCAATTTAACAAAAGTAAATTCTGAGGAGATGCTTGTTTTACTTCAGTTTATCCCAAGTGGCTCACCAGTTAAATATAAGGGGATTACAAGTAAGTTTGGTTATAGGATGCACCCAATTTTAAAAAGAAAAGAGTTTCATCGTGGTATAGATCTCAGAGCTAAGATGAATACGCCAGTTTATGCACCGGCAGATGGAATTATAGAATGGGCTGGTGTTAAGAAAAAAAGTGCCTATGGTAGATTGATTATGATACAACACAATTATGGTTTTAAAACATATTTTGGACATTTAAAGAAAGTTGTGGTAAAATCGGGCCAATTTATTAAAAAGGGTGATTTGATTGCATACAGTGGCAACTCTGGTAGGAGTAGTGGCCCCCATCTACATTATGGAATTAGATTTAATGAAAGGGTGGTGGATCCACTTTTATTTGTAAAATGGAATCTAAATAATTATAAAAGTATATTTGAAAAGGAAAAGAAAATACCATGGCAATCTTTAATAGCAATGACAAAAAACATAAAAGTACAAATACCGACACAAACACAACAATCATTACTACTGGTTCAACAATCAAGGGTGAAATAAATCTTTCATGTAACTTATATATAGATGGTGAGTTTGAGGGTGTTATCCACTCTTCAAAAGAGGTAAATATCGGTAAAAATGGTCATCTTAAAGGTGATATTTCAACTAAGCGATTAATTGTTCAAGGTTATATTGAGGGGTGCGTTAATGCTGAAATAGTTGAGATTAAAGCTGATGGAAAAGTTAGTGGAACAATTGAAGCGACTGAACTTATAATTGAGCCAAAAGGTGTTTTCGAAGGAAATAGTATCATAAAAAATGCTTCAGATAACTTAGTAGAGATAAAAAAGAAAAAACAATTAAATAAACCAGAAAATAATTAGATAAAATGTCTCAAAGCCCACTTTTTCAGTATTATACAACTCAAAAAAAACAAGACTTAGAGATTCTTATATGTGAGGATTCTAAAGAAGCATCTGAGCTAGAGAGTGTTGCAAAGTTTTTTAAAAAAGATACCCTTCTTTTTCCAGATTTTCGCCCAAGTTTTGGTGATGACTTACGGGTTTATAAAGAGGAGCTTCATCAACTTTTCTCATCTCTAAGAACTTACTACAAAGCAAAGAAAAAACCACTTATCATCTCTCCCCTTAAAACCTTACTTTTTCATCTTCCCAAAGAGAGTTTATTAGAATCTACATCATTAGAGTTTGGTGGAAAAATTGATTTAAAATCTTTTAAAGAGAAGATGCTGTTTTGGGGCTATAATTTTGTTGATATGGTGCAAGTGGAGGGTGAGATATCTTTTCGTGGAGATATTATAGATATTTATACCCCATCAGCCCAGCTTCCAGTTAGAATCTCTTTGTTTGATGATGAGATTGAGCAGATTAAACTTTTTGAACTTGAATCTCAACGAACTCAAAAAGAGGAGTTAGATAGTTTTTTAATAACACCAGCTTTCTATTCACTGGATGAAGATGAGTTTAATGACTTAGATTCTAAAGTAAAAAACAGTGAATTTGATTCTATGATTAAAGATGTGGCTTCACTAGGACTTTGGCATTTAGATGATAAGGCTATCAATTTTTTAGATGGGAAAAATGTAAAATTATCTCGAAATTTAGATAATCTTTTAGTAGATTCTTATGCTCTAAATAATCCAACTGTATCAAGAGAAGAGTTTAACCTTGATATGTTAGAAGATTCTGATAATTTCAAAGATTTAGTTGTTGCTGATATAAAAACTCTTCTAAAAGTTCATAAAGATAAAAAAATAACAATCATCGCTTCAAATAAAGCTGTGATGAAGCAGGTTGGTTTATTTGATTTATCAAATATTACAGAGGTCTATGCACCTTATATTTTAAATATTTTAACTCCTGAGGAACTTGTCATCTCGCTTAATAAACCAGATAAGCAAAGAAGAAGACGAAAAAGTTCTATACTTCTTGATGAT
>JAYEKJ010000083.1:0-8694 GCA_034660975.1 Campylobacterota bacterium | reverse complement strand
GTAAGTACAAAAGATAAGAATCAAGTGATAAAAGCACTAGCGAGTGGAGAGTTAGATGTAGTTGTTGGAACACACTCTTTATTTGGTTTAGAGTTTAAAAACTTAGGTGTTGTTATCATAGATGAGGAACACAAGTTTGGAGTAAAACAAAAAGAGAAGATAAAAGAGTTGTACCATAATGTTCATCTTCTCTCAATGAGTGCAACACCGATTCCTCGCTCACTCAATCAAGCACTTAGTTCGATTAAAACAATGAGCCAACTTTTAACTCCACCAAGTGAGCGTCAAGGTGTAAGAACCTTTGTAAAAGAGTATGGTGAGAAACTTATTAAAGAGGTGATTCTAAGAGAGCTTCGTCGTGGTGGGCAGGTTTTTTATGTTCATAATAGCATCGACCATATGCCAATCAAAATGGGTGAGTTAAAAGCATTACTCCCAGATTTAAGAATCGTGATGCTTCACTCAAAAATCCCGGCAGTTCAAACTGAAAAAGAGTTACTAAAGTTTGAAGCAGGGGAGTATGACCTTATGATAGCGACATCTATCATAGAATCAGGGATTCACATGCCAAATGTAAATACTATACTTGTAGATGGTGCAGATAGGTTTGGAATTGCTGATTTACATCAGCTTCGTGGTCGTGTAGGTCGTGGGGGTGTTGAGGGTTTTGCATACTTCATAGTTCAAAACAAAGAGAACCTAACAGATGAAGCAAAAAAACGACTTTTAGCCTTAGAATCGAACTCATTTTTAGGGAGTGGTTCAGTTTTAGCGTATCATGATTTAGAGATAAGGGGTGGTGGTAATCTTGTTGGTGATGCTCAAAGTGGACATATCAAAAATATAGGTTACTCACTCTACCTTAGAATGCTAGAAGATGCGATAAAAGAGCTTAGTAATACAGTTGATACTCCAAGAGCAAAAATAGATATAAAACTCACAATTAGTGCTTATATGAGTGATGAGGTTATAAAAGAGGATAGACTTCGTCTTGATATTTACAGACGATTAGCTGGGTGTGAAGAGGTTGTTGAGATCTATGAGATTCAAGAGGAAGTTATAGACAGATTTGGGGAGTTAGATAACCCAACAACTCAATTTTTTGAACTGATGGTTATAAAACTCCTAAGTCTTGATAAAAAGATAAGAAGTATCTCAAACTATGGACAAAATATAACTATCACATATATGAATGAATCAAAAGAGAGTATAAAATCAAAATCTAAAGATGATGATGACATCATTAAAGAGACGCTTTTTTATCTTAGAAATGCTAAGCCTAAGGTTTTGTAGATTTAATATAGCTATATTAATTATATAAAAAGTTAATGATAAATAGAGTAAACTAAATTCAATAAAAAATGTTAAGGCAATGATTTGGCTAGACCGTTAAATAGTAGAAGCAGAACTAGAAGCAGAACTAGAAGTAGTAATAAAAGAGCTTCGGCTGTTAAAGAGAGTGAAGATTTTTCACTAGGTGATGATGACAACTATCCAACAGAGGTATTAACAAAAATGCTTAGTGAAGGTGTTGTTCCCACTCCAAATAATTATGCCATGTGTTTTGAAAGACTTCTTGAAACAAAAAGTGAAAGTTTTAAAAATAAGATGATTCGAATAATTAAACTTGATGAAAACAACAATAATCAAGGAATTTTATTATCTGAGCAAGGTTTAAAAGAGGGCTTCTTACTTATGAGAAAAATATTAAGTGTCTCTTCAAACCTTTATAAAAATATGTCAATGATGAATAAAGTGCTAGAAAAAAGAAGAGTTGAAAGAGAAGCAAACGAGAATCAAGATGCTACAAAAATAACAACAGTATTAAAGAACGATATTGAAAAATTAGATACTATATTACAAAAGCAGAATTCTATAATGAAAGAACACTATACAGATACGGCAACTGTATTAAAAAATTATGAAAATGAAGTTATTATTGATAAAAAATATAATATATATAATAAACGATATTTTTTATTACAAATAGAAAAAGAGAAAGGCTTGATTAAAGAGTTTAAATATAAAAGTACTCTTATCATGATAGAGATAGATAAAGATTTTATACTTACAATCAATAATAAAAAAACATTAATGTTAATAACTAAAACACTTATAAAGTTGTTAACTAAAATATCAAGACGGGGTGATTTGCTAGCTCACTATGGGGAAAGAAAGTTTGCTATGTTATTAACCCATACAAATCTTGATACTGCTCAAGGGTTTTGTACAAAACTTTGTGCTGCTGTAACAGGTAGTAATTTCTTTTTAGGTGATAGAGAGGTGACTTTGAGAACCTCTATGGGGATAACAAATATGGATATTGAGAAACCTAGTGATGAACTTATATCTAATGCATTAAATGGAATTAAAGCAGCTTATAAAAAAGATGATGTTAATTTTGCAGTCTCCACCTCTTAAACCCAAATTATGCAATAGAGAATTAAAAATTTAACCTATCATTGAAATCAAGGCACATTCATTAAAAATTTGCACCACCAAAAGGAAGCTTAAAAATTTTTACTAAACATCCCTCAATTACAAGCATAGGTAAATTTTGTAAATTCCTATTGTATAATTCAGGTTAAAGCAGTTATTTTGATATAATTCTAAAAATAAAATAAAATAATAAGAAAAGATATGAAAATAGCATTTATAGGTGATATTGTTGGTCGCCCTGGTAGGGATATGATAAAAAATCATCTCCAAAAAATCAAAGAAGAGTATAGTGTTGATTTTGTTATTGCAAACTATGAAAATGCCTCTCATGGTTTTGGATTAACTTCAAAAAATGCAGATGAACTTATCTCTTATGGTGTTAATTGTATGACGGGTGGAAATCATACTTGGGATAAAAAAGATATTATCCCCCTTTTTGAAACACATGAGCTACTTCGCCCTCATAATTATCCTGATGATGTTCCTGGGACTGGTTGTAAGGTTTATGAGATAAATGGTGAGAAATTAGCAGTATTAAATTTAATGGGACATTTTTCTATGCCATATACAGATAATGCTTTTAGATCTGCTAAAGAGACCGTGCAACTATTAAAAAATAATGGGATTGATAATATTTTCATAGATTTTCATGCAGAAGCTACAAGTGAAAAGCGTGGGATGATGATGCTTCTTCAAGGTGAAGTAAGTGCAATTATCGGAACCCATACCCATGTATCTACTGATGATCTTCAAATTGTAGAGGGTACAGCTTATTTAAGTGATATTGGTCTAACTGGATGTAGAGATAATGTTATAGGGATGGATAAAAAAGTTCCATTAAAACAGTTTTTAACTGGGATGAAAGGTCATTTTGATATCCCTAAAAAGTGTAAAAAAATACTTCAACTAGTGATAATGGACTTTAGTGAAGGTTATTGTAGAGATGCTTTTAAATTAAAATACTTTGATGATAAAAGGGTTATAAAAACTGAGGCTTGGATAGAGGACTAAGAACTTAGGCTGTTATTTGGAAATATTTGTCATTCTCAAGATAAGTATTTACCATTGTATGGCGTAAATTTTTTTCTTTAATCTCTTGAATCTCCATAGGTTCTTTTGAATCTATAACTGGTGTTTGGCTTAATGTTACTTTTGGTTCTTGTAAAAAAGAGAACATTTCAGAATTAGATGTGTAAGCTGTCTTAGCATCTATAATAGAATGGCGTTTTGTGAACAGAGTTGTTAACTCTTTTGTATTTATATCTTCTTTATTTTCATAAACTAATCTTTGATAATTTAACTCTTGCTTATTATCAAATGCTCTATTTGATAATAGATAGTTTATAGGTAAACTTTTAACATTGCCAATATTTTTAGCAGATGCAGATAGAAGTTTAGAACTAAACGAACTTTTCTCTACCTTCCCTTTTTCTTGATTTAATTTAGTGGTTTTATTCGTAGTGTCGTTAGGTATAAATGTACTATATGATGATACAAACATAATATATCCTTTAAAACTAGATTTATACTATCATTATAGAACTAGAAAGCTTATAGTTTCATACAATTAATCTTAAACCCGAATTATATAAGGGTTTTTAGAGATGCCCATCAACACCATTGACTTAAGGATATAGACACTTAGGAACCTCGAATACAGAAAAAAATTTAGTTTTATCCTACACTTTATATTGTGTACGGACATACATTTTCTAAGTCACGCTTTAGCGTTTGAAATTCGAGATTCCAATCCTTAAGTCAATGGTGTTGACCCCCTTGATTACAAGCATAGATAAATTTTATAAATTCCTATTGCATAATTCGGGTTAAAATATAGCAAATTGTCATATTATCTTATTTAAAAATATATTTTTGTTATATTTTCATTAAGAAATAAAAACTCATATGAGGATTAAAAATGAAAGATTTTCATTCTATTATCGATACACTAAAATTATATTTATCTCTTAGTAGCGATAAAAAAATATTAGATAAAGATGTCGCTAGTTTATTAGATATTTCACAAGCGAAGTTTGCAACTATTAAAAAAAGAAATAAAATTCCATACAAAGCTATCTTAATCTTTTGTAAAAGAGAACATATATCATGTAATAAGATATTTTTTGATTAGATTTTTGATTGAATAGTTCTTTTTGTAGCCTCAAAAAGTTCTGTTGCTCTTTTAACCATTGGTTCATTTAAAATATCATCACCATCTATCTCTTTTGTAGATTCTCCACTCTGAGAACAGTTAGTTACACAACTAGCACTTCCACCTATCTCAGCATCTTCTATCATAGAATCGCTTTGTGGATATTCAATAGTTGCTTGTTCAATAACTGCCTGTTGAATAATTGGTTCATTTTGTACAAAAGTAGCTTGTTCAAAACTTTGCTTAATTGTTTTTGTGCATTGTACACCTTTGATTTTTGTCTCAAATCCATATATCTCTCTAACTATCTGTTTTATTGCTGAGTACCCATGTTTAAGAGTTTTTTTGCACTCCTCATCTGCACAGCTTTCCCAAGTTAAAACACCATTCTCATAAGAGATAAAGTTTATACTTTTGCTAAAACATTCCCCTAAATTGTAGTTTCTATCTTTTATTTTTGCAAGAAGTTGATTAAAGGTCTCCATTTGTTGATTTAGTGAGCTATTTTTTTGTGGAGTGGAGATATTCTCTTTTATCTCTTGCTTTTCTTTTTTTACAACTTTAGGAATCGGCTCTTTTTCTGGCATCACAAGCTTATCTTCTTGTGGTGTAATCTGCACAGAGTTTATATCTGGTCTTTGTATATCTTTTTGCAAGGATTCTATCATTTGATCAATCTCTTTGATTCTAAGTGCTTCAACCATTTTAAAAAATATAAGTGAAAGAACAAATGAGCCATCAGCATTTATACTAAATAGATATTTAGAATCACTAAGAACTCTAAAAAATCTATCTAAAACAAGTGTTGAAAAGAGTGGGTCATGATCGTACATTCGCTCTTTTAGGTAAGCGATTAACTCATCTACAATCATCTCTGCTTCATAATCTTCTAAAAGTTTTGTATATTCAACAATTTTTGCATAATCTTTTGCAAAAACTGCATTAAAAAGATCTTTAATAAATTGAGGGTCAATTAACCCTAGCATATCTGTAACTGTAATAATATCTACATAATTTTTAGAGTAGATAATCGCTTGATCAAGAAGAGTTAAGGTGTCTCTTAAACTACCAGCTCCACTTCTTGCTAAAATCTCTAATGCACCGTTTTCATATTTAATATCTTCAAGGTGAAGGATATGAGCTAGGTGATCTATGATTTTATTTGTTGCAATACTTTTGAATCTAAAGTGTTGAGTACGGCTTAAAATGGTAGCAGGAAGTTTTAGTGGATCTGTTGTTGCTAAGATAAACTTCACATACTCTGGTGGTTCTTCAAGAGTTTTAAGTAGAGCATTAAATGCCTCTTTAGTAAGCATATGTACTTCATCAATAATAAAGATTTTAAATCTAGCAGATGCTGGTTTATACTTTGTTTGCTCTATTAAATCTCGTATATCATCAATTTTTCTTGATGATGCTGCATCCATCTCTATAATATCAATATGGCGATTCTCAGAAGCTAAAATACAGTTTTGACAAACTCCACAAGGGTGATGACTTAGCCCTTTTTCACAGATAAGAGCTTTTGCAAAGATTCTAGCAGTTGATGTTTTACCACTTCCACGAAGACCTGAAAAAAGATAAGCATGAGAAAGTCTATCTGAATCTAGAGCAAGAGAAAGAGTTTGAGCAATTATCTCTTGACCAATAAGCTCATCAAAATTTGAGGGACGATATTTTCTAGCTAATACTTCAGAAGATTTTTTCACTCTAACACTCCATTTTTAATGGACGAATTTTAACATTATAAGGGTTAAGAAACTATTTATTTAGCCACTTTTTAGCAACTGCTCTTAGTGCTTCTGGATTTTCTGATGCAAAAAATTTCATCTGAGGATTTGGATATCTGTTTTTAAATACAAACTTATTTTCAAGGTACTCAACTATCGCATCACCAGAGTGGATAAGTTTAGTATTATCTCCAAAATAGCTCCCAAGTGCATCAGAGATGAGTGGAAAATGTGTACAGCCTAAAATAATTGCATCTGGAGTTTTGATATCTTTAAAGTAGTGTTTAAAAGTTGATTCTAAAATTTCACCACTATATATCTCCTCTTCCACAAGTGGGACAAATAGCCCAGTTGCTTTTGTTTGAAGATTGTTAAAACCTATAAGAGCTAATTTAAATTCATAAGCTTTAGAGTTGATAGTTGCTTTTGTACCTAAAACTAAGATGTTTGATTCTTTATCTGAGAGTGCATTTGATGTAGCTTTTACACCAGCTTCTACTACCCCTATAATAGGACAAGAGGAATTTTCCCTCATCTCATCAAGGGCATAAGCACTCGCTGTGTTACAAGCAACAATAATTAGGTCAAGTTCGAAGTTTTTGAAAAATTCTACGGCTTCTAAACCGTAGCGAATGATGGTGTTTTTATCTTTGATTCCATAAGGGACACGAGCAGTATCACCATAGTAGATTATATCTTCAAAAAGTTGGTGTTCTAAGAGTGATTTAACAACAGTTAAACCACCGATTCCACTATCAAAAACTCCAACTTTCATAGCTTAGTTAGTATTCATACTTTCTAAGAACTCTGCATTTGTAGCTTTTTTACCCATAGTGTTGTAGATAAATTTAAGAGCTTCAACCTCATTATCTTGTTTATGCAACATTTGACGAAGGATAAATACTTTTTGTAAGTTCTCTTTACCAATAAGTAGTTCATCTTTACGAGTTCCTGATTTAAGTATATCAATAGCTGGAAAGATTCTTCTCTCTGCAATTTTTCTATCAAGAACAACTTCCATATTACCAGTACCTTTGAACTCTTCAAAGATAACTTCATCCATACGGCTACCAGTATCAACAAGTGCAGTAGCGATAATAGTCAAAGAGCCACCATTTTCAATATTTCTAGCAGCACCAAAGAATCTTTTTGGTTTGTGAAGAGCATTCGCATCAACACCACCAGATAAAACCTTACCACTTGATGGTGTAACTGTATTGTAAGCACGAGCAAGACGAGTGATAGAATCTAGTAAAATAACTACATCACGACCAAGCTCAACTCTTCTTTTTGCTTTCTCAATCACCATCTCAGCAACTTTAACATGATTCTTTGCAGGCATATCAAAAGTGGAGCTATAAACTTCACCCTTAACACTTCTTTCCATATCTGTTACCTCTTCTGGTCTCTCATCAACAAGTAAAACCATTAAATCAACTTCAGGATGGTTATTTGTGATTCCGTGAGCAATCTCTTTTAGTAGTTCTGTTTTACCAGATCTTGGAGGTGCAACGATAAGACCACGCTGACCTTTACCGATAGGTGAAAAAAGATCTAACATACGACCAGTTAAGCCCTTTTCACGATATTCAAGTTTGAATTGTTCTTGAGGGTAAAGAGGTGTAAGGTTCTCAAAAAGAGGTCTTTTTTTACTCTCTTCAGGTGGAAGTGAGTTCACTGCTTCTACCTTGATAAGTGCATAGTAACGCTCTTGATCTTTAGGTGGGCGAACTTGACCAGTTACAACATCACCATTTCTTAGGGCAAATCTTCTTATTTGAGTGTTTGATACATAAGCATCATTGATACTCTCATTAAAACTTTTATCTATAGAACGGATAAACCCATAACCATCTTGCATAATCTCTAAGATTCCACTAAATAAAATGAAACCACCTTGTTCAGTTTGTGCCTTTAAAATTTCAAAGATAATATCTTGTCTTTTTAACTCATTCGGGTGTTCAACTTTCAACTCAGTTGCCATTGCAACTAAAACTTCAATGTTTTGTGTACGAAGCTCATCAATAGTAGCACCTTTTACTGGCGTATGTGAACGAGACTTATTATTGTTTTTGTGGTGTGGCTTAGTGTTTTTGCGAGGGGGATGTTGTGAATTGTTTTCACTCATAAAGTAATTACCTTAATTTATTGGGATTTGTTTTGAAGAAGAGGTGTTATAAGATTTATATCTTATCTATGTTTGTAATTTTACACTATTAAAGGAGTCAATGTCAAGTTTTAGTATCTCCCCAAATAATTCCATAACATTCTCCATACTTCCAAATTCATAAAAAACTCATCTTTTTGAATCTGGAAACACTTCAATCAGGCTATGAAATTACTCTTTACATCTTTTTGACTCCATCACTATTA
>JAYEKJ010000082.1:0-2592 GCA_034660975.1 Campylobacterota bacterium | reverse complement strand
GTTCATCATAGGAGTAATGCAGAGGTATATTGAAATTTGAATGGGTTAGTCCTGCTACGGAATGGAGATGTTGTGACACAGAATCTACTCTATCAAATCTTTTTATCAAATAGTGTGATAGATTCCCATGTTCTAAAAGTTCAATATCTGGAACATCAATTCCTGCATCTTTTGCCATAGACATATACAGATATTCTAGTTTTGTGAAATCGCTACTCAATCCATCATCTTTAGCCATGTCAAACTTTATGAGATAATGCTCATACAAATCTGGGAGTTTATTATTAATACCACTTACAATCTCTTTTGTGCGTTTATCATATCCTATAATGGCTTTTGCTCTAGCTCCTCCAGCAGAAGCAGCACTATCCATAAATGTAAGCATCTCATCTACAACTTCAATTGCATCACCTTCCACTATTTTTTTAGCATTTAGATAAAACTGATTTAGTTCTATTAGTTCATCTGCTCTTTTGGTGTCAAGTTTATGGATAGCTGGTTTATAGGTGATTGCACCTATACTTTTATCACCTACAAACATAAGCTTTTGAATTATATTGAGTTGTGATGAGGAGATATTTTTAGATTCAAAAAATCTTTGGATAACTTTTGTACCAAATTTATCAGGTAAACTATCATGAAACACACCCGCTAAGCCCTCAAAATATCTATCATCACTATTTGTATAAACACCGTTAAGGGATAGTGGTAGTTTTAATGGTGATATTTCAAGATTTGAAGTTCTAAACTTCTCATCATACTCAAAATAAACAATCCCATTTTTAAGTAAAATTGTCCCTATTTTTTTCTCATATATAAAACACTCTACCTCATAATCAATCATTTATTAATCCTTTTTGGCAAGCTATTTTCATTTTTTATCTCATCGAGAGTTCTTATCTCTCTTGTTTTCAACAAAGAAGATATATTATCAAATAGTCTTAATGCTATAAGTATTTTAAGTAAACTCTCTAAAGATATTTTATTCTTGTAAATAAAATCTTTATATGTTGGTAATGGAACATCTGCTCTTAGAGCTAACTCTTTTTGTTGCAACTTTTGGAATTTTCTTTCGTTTTCTATAGATATAACTAAATTTTGGATAATCTCTATTGGAGTAGAAAGTTCTATCATGTAAATCCTTAACTATGCTATTTCATCTTTTATAAGTATATTATATTATAAAGTATGTAATTGCATTCTTAACTACCAAATATCAATCTTGATAAACAAACACAGTATCAACAACAGTTATAGCAACAATAACCATAAAAAATAGAGCTACTTTTGTGAGGGTGTTTACTTTTTTTGCATATTTTATATAAAGTTCATTATTATCAATACTAAGCCTACACTATCCTCTACTCATAATATAAATATAAAAAATTGCAACTATTGCTGTAATTATCATTAATATAATTGCTATTAAAAATATATATGCACTCATCTCTCTCATCTAAAACCCTTTATCATCCCCATCAAACTACCCTCCTCAAAAGAGATCTAACTCAGGATAAGATATTACCATCTCTTCATTCAATATCTCAACTCCATAATCAAGTACACTAATCCCTAGTTTATCCTCTATCTTAAAAGCTATATGTGAGTTAATCTCTTTTAAAATACCTTCACTTGAAAAATCAATACTTTTAAAATCGCTAGTATTTATAATATCACTAGCATAGAGTATTTTATTCTCCTTATCAGTTCTTATAAACATATTGCATACAACAACTGACCTACTTCCATCACCCTCAAACTCTATATTATTTATACTTTGCATCATTTTTTTCCTTTAATAATTTATCAATTTTAGCCTCTAATATATCTAGTTGCTCATCTTTATCTGGTAGAGGTTTAGTAACAATATTGTTTTTTAATTTTGCATATATTGCATCTTTTTTTACTCTCTCTTTAACAGATACTAAAACCAACACAAACAGCACACTAAAAAGAGATAGCCACCCTAAAGCCCTTGTACCCTCTTGACTAGGTTCTATATACCCATACAACAGAAGTGAAGCAGTTATAAACCCCATAAACATAAAAAGATATTTTGCAAATCTTTTCTCACCTATCTCCTCTGTTTCCTCTTGAGTTATCTCTCTTGTTTCATTCTCATCTGTCTGTACTCCATAATGTCTCATCTCTATTTTAAAATAACTCTCTAGCTCTTGAGCTAAAAGTGAGTTTATAGATTTTAAAATAGTTTTAGATTCTTTATTTATATCTTGTACAGTTCTAAAATAACTATAAAAGTAGATTAGCTCTCTTTGATTATCTATCTCAAAGGCTATCCCTTTATCTTTTAGTATATACATATTTTCATCAAGGGGTTGTGTATCCATTATTTAAGCTCCTATTGTATATTTGATGATTATCTCTTTAGCATCATTATTTTCATCTACAATCGCTGCATAATAATCTAAAGCATTGTTAAATACCTCACTCTCACTTATCTCTAAAATAGAGGCTAATTGTACCAATAACTTAGCATTAGCCTCTGTAGTATTTATGATAATCTCTTTATTTATTTCATCCATTTTAACTCCTTTGTATCTCTATGCTCTTTTAAAAAATACTCATTAAAAA
>JAYEKJ010000081.1:0-12818 GCA_034660975.1 Campylobacterota bacterium | reverse complement strand
AAGATTATCCACTTTTAGTAGCCGATACTGTAGTAACTTCACAAGGTCAGATTCTTAGAAAAGCAAGATGCGAGGATGAAGCTCGAAATATCTTAATGACCCAAAGTGGAAATATAACCTCAATAGTTACTTGCATGATTTACCACTCAAAAAAGCAAAAGATTATAGATATATCCCAAACAGACTATATTTTTGATGATTTTAATTTAGAAAATCTAGAATCTTACCTTGAATCTGGAGAGTGGCGAGGAAAGGCTGGGGCTTGTATGGTTGAGGGGTTTTGCAAATCTTATATCAAAAATGTTAAAGGGCTTGAGAGTACAGCTATGGGACTTAATGTAGAAATTTTAAAGAGTTTTATATAAAATATAATTATATAAAGATAGAATATATTAAAGGGTTTTTATTTTGAAAAATTATAAATTTTATATAGTAACTTCTATTCTTTTTATTGTCTTAGTATTATTTTCTAAAATATATATAGATTTTATTTATCATAAGAAAAATGAGCTTCAAGAGTTAAGTTATAAAAAACAGATTCTAGATTCTAAAAAAAGAGTTGCAGATATGATTTTTGCAAAGCAAAAAGCAACAGTAGCGATGGCTCTAAGTTTATCAAATGATAAAGAGTTATTAAAAAATTTAGAAAACAACAATATATCTAAAAACTACTATACAAATTTGATAGAAAATTTCAAACAACATACTGAATATAAAAATATTTGGATTCATATAATTGATAAAGATTTAACCTCTTTGTATAGAAGTTGGACAGATAAGAGTGGTGATTCTTTAAAAGATATTAGAAAAGATTTACATAATGTTCTTGCAACAAAAAAAGTGACATATACAATTAGCCCAGGTAAATTTGATTTATCAATAAAAGCGATAGTTCCAATCTTTGAAAATAATGAGATTGTTGGTATCTTGGAAGTTATATCACATTTTAATTCTATCTCAAAACAGTTGAAAAAATTTAATACAGATTCGATAGTTGTTTTAGATAAAAGATTCAAACAACAGTTATTATATCCATTTACAAATCTTTTTATTGGTGATTATTATATTGCAAATTTTGATGCATCTCCCCAAATAAGAGAGTATTTAAAAAATAATGAAATCCAACGCTATTTTAACCCATCATTTATTATAGAAAATAATTATATGGTTATTTCATACCCTTTAAAATCATTAGATGATGAGACAATAGCTTATTATCTAATGTTTAAAAAGCTAGAATATATAGATAGTGTGGATTTAGATTTTTTTGTATTTAGATGGATTGCTCTTGCACTGATTTTAGTGATGGCTATTGCTGGTGTTGTTAATATCACTATGTTTTATTTTATAAGAAAGCAAAGAGATGAGTTAGAGTTACTAAGTGTTACTGATGGCTTAACAGGGATAGGCAATCGTAGATTTTTTCAAGAAAAAATGAAAGATGAAATAATAAAGGTAAAAAGATATAAACATTCATTATCATTTATTATGTTAGATATAGATCACTTTAAACAGGTTAATGATATTCATGGACATGGTGTGGGTGATAGTGTTTTAAAAGAGTACACTAATTTAATATCTTTAATTTTAAGAGAGGGTGATATTTTTGCTAGAATTGGTGGAGAGGAGTTTATGATTATAGTTCCTTACGCATCTGGTGTTGAAACTAGAAAAATAGCTGAAAAACTTAGAATCGAAGTACAAAACCATAAAAAGATTTTACCTATTACCATGAGTTTTGGAGTTACGGAGTATAAATTTGGTGAAGAGATAGAGGTGATTTTAAAAAGAGTAGATAAAGCACTTTATGAGGCAAAAGAGAGCGGAAGAAATAAGGTTGTAGTAAGATGAATTTTTATGAAAATGAACTGAAGGCTTTAAAAAAATCTCGAAGATATAGAACTAGAGAGGTATTAGATAGTGAAATTTTAGACTTTGCTTCAAATGATTATTTAGGATTATCACACAACAAAGAGCTTCATGACTTAACTTGTCAAACTTTATCAAAACTACCACTTCATAGCTCAAAAGCATCACTACTTGTAAATGGATACCATCAGATTCATAAAGATTTTGAAGATGCCTTATGTGAGGCAAATGGTTTTGAATCTGGAGTGGTTTTAGGGAGTGGTTTTAACGCTAATATCGCCCTTATAGAATCTCTTGTGAGAAAGGGTGATAAACTTTTTATGGATGAAAAATATCACGCTTCAGGGGTATTAGCTTCTAATATTAAAGGGGTTGATGTTGTATTTTTTGAGCATAACAATATGGAGCAACTTCAAAAACTTTTAGAAGATTCTAATGCTAAAAGAAAAATAGTAGCTGTTGAGGGAATCTACTCAATGGATGGGGATTTAGTTAAAAAAGAGGTTTTTGAGATTTGTGATAGTTTTGATGCTATCCTTATAGTAGATGAGGCTCACAGTAGTGGAGTAGTTGGTGATAAACTTATGGGTGTTTTTGACCTTTATGATATACCAATCAAACAAAACTACATAAAGATGGGGACTTTAGGTAAAGCGTATGGAAGTTTTGGGGCATTTATCTTAGCATCAAGCCATATAGTGGATTATCTTATAAACCGTGCAAAACCTATCATCTATGCAACTTCACTTTCACTTTATGATACTCTTTTAGCACATAATGCTCTTATATATATGTTGAAAAACTCTAAAGAGATAAAAAAGGAGATAAAAGTCCGGCACTCCATAATTTTTGATACTTTAGGTGTAAAAGTAGATGGACTGATAGTTCCGATTCTAATAGATGATAATAAGAAAGTGATAAAAATTAAAAATGAACTATTTAACCTTGGTTATTCAGTTGGTGCAATACGACAACCAACAGTACCAAAAGCTATAATTCGACTAATAGCTAGACTTTCTCAGAGTGCTGATGAGTTAAGAGAGTTATGTATAAATTTAGATAAAATAAAAAAATGAATATCTCAAAGTTAAGTATCACACATGAAGAAAATTTATTAGTTGATATATCTTTTAGTATCGACTTATCTCTTGCTCTAGTTGGTCAGAGTGGAAGTGGTAAAAGTTTAACTCTAAAAGCGCTACTTAGTATGTTACCAAATAGTATGAGATATGAGATAGAACATGATGGAAGTTTTGAATTGATAACTGGTGATACATTGTCATTTGTTCCTCAAAATCCATTTACAGCACTCTCACCACTTACAAAAATAAAAGATCAGTTTTTTACAAATAAAAGTGATATGGATAAACTCTTTAGTAAAGTTGGTTTAGATACTGATTTATCTTCAAGATTTCCACCAGAACTCTCAGGTGGGCAACTCCAAAGAGTGGTAATAGCGATGGCACTAAGTACTAAGCCAAAACTACTTCTTCTTGATGAACCAACAACAGCACTAGACCCACAAACAAGAGTTTTGATTTTAGAACTTTTAAAAGAGTTACAAAAAGGGTATGGTTTTAAAATCCTTTTTGTAACTCATGATATGAATGCAGCATCCTCTTTATGTGAAGATATTTGTGTTATTAAAAACGGAAAAGTTGTTGAGAGTGGAGTTATGGAATCTGTTTTAAAAAAACCACAAGAAGATTATACAAAAATACTAATAGAAGCAAGTTTTGCAAATAGGAAATTTAGAAAATGATGAAGATAATTAAAAGAATATTTTTAACACTGATAATACTTGGATTCTTATCACCATTTATGTTGTTGGGATACTTTTTAGTACAGTATGAGTATGATATTACACCATTGGTAAAGTACAAGCCAGATGTAAGTAGTAGAATTTATGATAAAAATGGTGAAAAAATAGCGAATCTTTTTGATAAAAAACATAGATATTATGCATCATTCAATGAGATACCACCAAGAGTTATAGAAGCTCTTGTAGCGATTGAAGATACCACATTTTTTGAGCATCCTGGAATCAATATTGATGCGATTTTTCGTGCTGCGATAAAAGTTATAAGAGCTGGTAAAGCTGTTGAGGGTGCGAGTACTATCACTCAACAACTTGTAAAAAATGTACTTCTAACAAGAGAGAAAAAATTATCACGAAAAATAAAAGAGGCTATTTTTGCTATAAAGTTAGAGAGGGTTTTAACAAAAGAGCAGATTCTAGAGAGATATTTAAACGAGATATATTTTGGACATAGTTATTATGGTATTAAAACAGCAGCCGATGGTTATTTTCATAAAAAACTTGATGATTTAACGCTAAAAGAGATGGCTATCTTAGTTGGTCTTCCAAAAGCACCAAGCACTTATGCTCCAACAAGAAACTACCAAATATCTATGGGTAGAGCAAACCGTGTAATTACAAGAATGCATACTTTAGGTTGGATTGATGATGCTACATATCAAAAAGCCTTGGCTGAAAATCCAAAAGTTTATGATGATACCCTAACACAAAATATCGCTCCGTTTATAGTTGATGAGGTTGCAAGAAGAGTTAAGAGAATGGGTATAGATGATTTAAAAACTGGTGGTTATGAGATTCATACCACTATCGATCTGAGACTTCAAGATGCTGCTAGAAAATCTTTAAAATATGCTTATAATCTTTCACTTCAAAGGATAGAGGGTTATAAAAAAAGAGCTATAAGATTGGCAGAAAAAAGAGGGGTGGAGGTTGAACTAGATGATAGTAATACCACACTTTTAAATGGTGCTTTAGTGAGTTTAGATTCTAAAAGTGGTGATATTCTTGCTCTTGTAGGAAGTATAGATTATCGTAAAAATTCATTTAATCGTGCAACACAAGGTAGGAGACAACCAGGTTCTTCATTTAAACCATTTATCTATCAAGTTGCCGTAGATTTGGGTTATTCAGGTGCTACAAAACTTGTAGATATTGCTAAAACATATAAGTATGAAAAAGATGGTGAAGAGTTAAAATGGCAACCACGAAATTATAGTAAAAACTATAAAGGTCTTATCACTTTAAGAGAAGCATTAATCCATTCAAGTAACTTGGCAACTATTAGTTTAGTAAATGAGATTGGACTTAGAGAGTTACTTAGAGAGTTTAAGAAGTTTGGTATAAATGGTGTTCCAAATGATCTCTCTATCTCTCTTGGAACTATCTCTATGTCACCTTTGCAACTTGCAAAGTATTATACATCTTTTGCAAACAAAGGTGTTCAAGTTGAGCCACATCTTATAAACTATATAGATAAAAATTCTCAAACTATATATGAAAAAGTACCAAAGAGCTTGTTTATAACTGAGCAAACACAAGCTTTTATATTGACTACAATTTTACGAGATGTTGTAAATAGAGGAACAGGAATCCGAGCGAGAGTAAGAGGGATAGAGATAGCAGGAAAAACAGGAACAACTAACAACAATATAGATGGTTGGTTTGCAGGTTATTCACCAACAGTAGAGACAATAGTATGGTTTGGAAATGATGATAATAGCCCGATGCATAAAAAAGAGACAGGTGGTAGAATCTCTGGACCAGCATTTAATATGTTTTATAAAAATATTTTAAAATTTTATCCTCAAATTCAAAGAAAATTTGATATTCCTGATGGGATTATTGAGGTGGATGTTGGTAAAAGGAAGGAGTATTTTAGCGATATTTCAAAACCACCAAGTATAGAGATGGAAGCTGAAGCTGGTGAGGAGTTGATATTTTAGTAAAAGGGTTTAAACTCTTTTACTAAATTTTTATTAATCTTCTTTCTTCTTTAAAGCTTTTATATTGATTTTTCTACCAACTTTTTTAGGGGCATCCCATTTATCTCTTTGTGTTCCATCATAACGGTGGTTTCTATCACCACTTTTACCTGAAAAAATTGCTTTTCCATTTTCATCTTTACCTAAAAATTTGTTTGGTGCTTTATCTTTTTTTGCCCATTTATTATCTTTTGAATCATCTCTTTTAGATTTATCAAAAGATTTTCTATCAGATTTAAAATCTTTTTTCTTATCATCTTTATAATCTCTTTTAGGCTTATCAAACTTAGGTTTTTTTTCTCTAAACTCATCATTTACTTTGTCATGTCGTTTTTTAGCTTCATCTATTATTTGAGTTTTTGTCATTTTTCTACCAGTATATTCTGGTTCTTTTTTCTCGATCACTTCATATTCAAAACCACTTATTACCTCTTGCTTGATTGCACGACCTAAAAGCATCTCGATTGGGTAAAGTAGTTTTTGTTCAGACTTATCAAGTAAAAGAGATGCTTTTTCAGTCACTTTTGCAACTCTAGCTGAGTAGATAATAGCTTTTTGAGGTACATCAAAACTGATTAACATCTCACAAGTTAACTCTTTTGAAGTTATAAACTCTTTATCTCCCATAACTTTAATATCTTTATTGTCTAAAGCCTCTTGAATCCCTTTTACATCAACAGATGCAACAACGATAATCTCTAAAGAGCTATTATCTGAGATAAGCTTGTTAATAAGCTCAATTTTTTTACCATTTGGACATGGATGAACACGATGATTGTTTGGTTTTATAGTGATAGCTTCTGCTGACATAAAAATTCCTGATTAAATATGTTGGAATTATACCTAATATCACTAAAAATTATGCTATTATGAATAAATACTACTTATTAGGAAATTTATGTCATTTAACAAAC
This sequence comes from Campylobacterota bacterium, assembly GCA_034660975.1. Classification (GTDB taxonomy): domain Bacteria; phylum Campylobacterota; class Campylobacteria; order Campylobacterales; family Sulfurimonadaceae; genus Sulfurimonas. The sequence continues at coordinate 6,234 of JAYEKJ010000081.1, read as the reverse complement.
TTGGATTATCAGCACCATTATTAAAAGCGATTAAAGAACAGGGTTATAGTGAACCAACACCGATTCAAAAACAAGCAATACCAATTATTTTAGAAAAAAAAGATGTTTTAGCTGGAGCGCAAACAGGAACAGGAAAAACTGCAGGTTTTACTCTCCCTATGTTAGAACTTTTAACTCGTGCTAAACATACAAACCGTGGCAGACACCAAGTAAAAGCTTTGATTCTTACTCCAACTAGAGAGTTAGCGATGCAAGTAAATGAGAGTGTTGAACTTTATGGGAAACATCTTCCATATAAATCTTGTGTGATTTTTGGTGGGGTAAAGATAAATCCACAAGTTGTAAAACTTCGTAAAGGGATGGATATTGTTGTAGCTACTCCGGGAAGACTTTTAGACCATATCTCTCAAAAAACAATCGACCTTTCTAAAGTAGATTTTTTGATTCTTGATGAAGCAGATAGAATGTTGGATATGGGTTTTGTAAATGATATAAAAAAAGTGATAGCAGTTTTACCTAAAGAGAGACAAACTCTACTTTTCTCAGCAACATATTCTGATGCTATAAAAAAACTTTCACAAACATTTTTAAAATCACCATCACTTATTGAGGTTGCAAGAAGAAATACTTCAAGTGAGATAGTAGAACAAGCAGTTTATCATGTAGATAAGACAAGAAAAAGAGAACTTTTAACTCACCTAATAAAAGAGGGGAATTGGAAGCAAGTTTTAGTATTTACGAGAACTAAACATGGAGCAAACCGTTTAACTGGACAACTTGAATGTGATGGAATTACAGCCGCTGCAATTCATGGAAATAAGAGTCAAAATGCAAGAATAAAAGCATTAGAAGATTTTAAAAAGGGTGAGGTTAGAGTTCTTGTAGCAACTGATATCGCTGCGAGGGGAATCGACATCGACCAACTTCCACATGTTGTAAACTTTGAACTTCCAAATGTGAGTGAAGATTATGTTCATAGAATCGGTAGAACAGGAAGGGCTGGAAATGAGGGTGAAGCTATCTCTCTTGTGTGTGTAGATGAAGATGAGTTTTTAGCAAATATTGAAAAACTTATAAATAAAGATATACCAAAAGTTTGGCTAAAAGGTTTTAAACCAGATCCATCTATAAAAGCAGAACCTATCAATATGGGTGGAAATCGTGGAGCTAGAAATAAACCAAGAGGTGGAGGTCGTGGCTCAAACAGTGGTGGACGAAATAGTTCTCGTGGTGGACAAGGTGGCAGAGGGAGAAGATAACTTCTCTCTCATTTTCCAACAAATTCAAGCCTCTTTTTTTACCTTCACTTACAAACTTTGTATCACTTCGACTTTTCTAGTTCCAAAATCTAAATGGAGAAAATGATGAATAAACTTTTAATTTTACTAATGGTGTGGAGTTCGTTGATACATGCTAATGAGGTTCAAGAGATAATCAAAAAACTAGATCAAAATATGCGTGGTGAAAATGTCTCGATGAAACTTACCATGAGGATAGTTTCAATGGGGCATGAGAGAACTATGAAGATGCAGAGTTGGTCTGAGGGGACTAAAAAGAGTTTTACAAAGATTCTACACCCTCCAAAAGATAAAGGAATCACTTTTTTATCTCTTGATAATCAGATGTGGCAATATGTTCCTAAAATTGAGAGAATTATAAAAATCCCACCATCAATGATGCTTCAAAATTGGATGGGGAGTGATATTACCAATGATGATATGGTGAAGCAAAGTTCCATCATAGAGGATTATGATGCAAAGATTTTAAATAAAAGTGGAGATAAAGTTACTATTGAGTTAGTTCCAAAAGAGGATGCTCCGGTAGTGTGGGGAAAAATTGTTGTTCATATTGATACTACAACATATACATCAAGTAAGGATATATTTTATGATGAGGATGGTATTGAGGTAAGAGTTTTTATTTATGAAAAGGTTAAAAAGTTTGGTAAATACTATATTCCAACATATTGGCGAGTTCAATCAAGCACGAAAAAAAGTAGTTACACAGAGATAGTTTTAGAAGATGTAGAGTATGATACACAAATAAATAATAAATATTTTAAAAAGAGTGCTTTAAAAAGGTTTTCTAGATAGGTTAAAAATATCACGATATAATTTTATCAAGGAATAAAATGAAAAAAACATTGTTAATTATAGCTCTCTCTTTGGTAGCTATCCAATTTATAGCACCTGAGAAAACAAACCCAAAAGTTGATAAATCTTTAGCTTTAAACAGCTCTTTGGATGTAGAGAGAATTTTAAAAAATAGTTGTTATGATTGTCACTCTTATGAGACAAAATGGACAAGTTATGCTGACATAGCACCATTTTCGTGGTTGATAATAGGGCATGTAGATAACGGAAGAAAAGCATTAAATTTTTCAAAATGGAGTGAGATAGATCATGAGACAAAAGAGAAAAGGTTAAGAAGAGTAATTCAAACTACTTCCAACGGTATGATGCCACTCTCTAGTTATGTAAGTTTTCATGAAGAGGCTGAACTTAGTAGTAGTGATAAAAAAGTTTTAAGAGATTGGGCAAATGCTCAACTAAAGATATTAAAAAATAATTAGGATAAATTTATGAATGCAAAAATATTTTTCGGCTCAACAGAAGCTATAAAAGAGAATCTTAGTCAAAGAAAATCCCCATATAGTGGGGATGTGGTTTCAACTGCCCCTATTTGTGATTCTGAGGATACAATCAAAGCTCTTAAAATTGCAGAGATGGCAACTAAAGATGCAAAGAGCTCAACACTTTCTCAAAGATGTTCTTGGCTTTTAGATGTTGCACAAAAGTTAAAAGAAAATAAAGAGGATATAGCTCAAACTATTACAGATGAGGTTGGTAAACCTATCGCTTTTGCAAGAGTTGAGGTTGAGAGATGTATAGAGACTGTAACTTTATCTGCTGAGACTATGAGAACAATGCATGGTGAGACTATTAACACAGATGCGATGGCTAGTGGTAAAAAAACGCTGAGTTATTTTTCTCGTGTACCTGTTGGTGTTGTGGCTTGTATAACACCTTTTAACTTTCCTTTAAATCTTGTGGCTCATAAACTTGCACCTGCTTTAGTAGCAGGAAACACAGTTGTTCTAAAACCAACACCTGAAGCACCTCTAACTGCTTATAAATTTGCAAAACTTTTCATAGAATCTGAGTTTGCTGTAAAAGATGCTCTATCTGTCGTGTATGGTGATGCTGAGGTTGGTGGAACACTAGTAAGTTCTGATATCCCTAGAGTTATCAGTTTTACAGGTTCAGTTCCCGTAGGAAACATCATCACAAAATCAGCTGGAATCAAAAAAGTTGGACTTGAACTTGGTGGAAATGCAGCAACTTATGTAGATACAAGTGCCGACCTAGACCTAGCAGCATCTCGTTGTGCTTTAGGTGCGTTTGTAAATTCTGGTCAAGTTTGTATAAGTTTACAAAGAATCTATGTAAATGAAAAAATTTACGATCAGTTTGCTTTAAAAATGGCAGAGGAAACTAAAAAACTTAAAGTTGGTTCACCTTATGATGATGATACTTTTATGGGTCCACTTATAGATGATGAGGCTGCTGATCGTGCTATGGGCTGGGTAGAATCTGCCATAAAAGAGGGAGCAAAAGCTTTACTAGAACCTAAAAAAGATGGAAGAATGTTCAACCCATGTGTGATGGCAGATGTTCGTGATGATATGGCGATAGTGTGTGAAGAGGTTTTCGCTCCAATAGTTTCACTTGTAAAAGTAAAAGATTTTGATGATGCACTTCCACGAATGAACAACTCACCGTATGGCTTACAATTTTCAGTATTTACAAATGATTTAAGAATCACACAAAGAGCGATAGAGGAGTTAGATGCTGGTGGAATCGTGATAAACGATATGCCAACTCTCCGTTTTGATATTCAACCTTATGGTGGTGTAAAACTTAGTGGTGTAGGGCGTGAGGGACCAAGATTCGCAATTGAAGAGATGACTGAGATTAAGTCTGTTGTGATTTGTTAATTCAAATCACAAGGCTACATTTCTATCTGAGATAGAGCTAGGGTAACCTTTTTGCTGAGATATTATTTTAGCATTTTGTTTAATCTCTGCTTCATCTAAAGATTCTAAATGTGATAAATCTCTTGTTTTATATATAGATTTATCTACATATCCTAACTCTATAAACTGCTCCACTATCGCATCGATCATACTAAAAACTGATGATACTTTTACTATCTCACATATTGCATAGTTTTTTGCCACAAATGATACTTCAGCAACACGAAGAGTTGGGTCATCACCTGGAATCTGTTGGGCTCCAAAGAGTGGTTTAGAGGCTACTTTGGCATCATAAAAATTTGGAATAAATTTAGATATATGTTTTATAGCACTTGAGGTTCTTTTATCTATCTCCTCTTTTGACCAAGAATCTTCTATTTTTTGTATAAACTCTTGATTTAGTTTTGGTTGGCAACTCATTTTTGTGTTTGCAACTAATCCATCTTTGTAGAGAGTTATATCTTTTGTCATGCCGTGAAGCTGAAAGTGACCATCTGGATAGGGTGTAAACTGACCCATACCTTGTGGCGTTCCCCTCTCACCATGAAATATTATCTCTGGAAAAAGTGTATTGTTACCCTTCCATTTTGTGACATAGGCAGCTTTAAACTCCACCATCCGTTTACAAGGGACACTCAGCATATCATCAATTTTTCCAGTTTGGAAACCTGCTGCATTTATAACATAATCAAAACTATCACTATACTCTTGATTCTTAGAACTATATGTAAGCGTAAACTTTTTTTCATCATTATCAAGTTTTAAATTTTTAACGGTGCTATTTGTTAGTAGAGTTGTATTTTCTATTTTAGCTAGAGAAATTTTAACTCCTGAAGCTAAACGAAAAAGGTTTAGTCCATACTCTTGTACTATTATAAGAGGAAACTGTACTTTATCTAGGGAGATATTTTTTGCAACTGGCACCATCCAATCATCTAGTGTTTTTGGTGATTTAGAAGTTTCTCTATTTTTTAGATTCTCTATATCCTCTTTAGAATATAATTTATAATAGTTTTTACTTTCACCTAGAACTTTATTTTCACTATCATCGTTTATAAGTTTTTCATACTCGTGAGTAAGAAGTTCTAAACGGGGAATCAGATCATCAACTTTACCTTTGTCATCTGTTGGTAACACTATAACAGTAGGTCGATAATCAACTACAAAAGGGTAGTATCTTAAAAAATCAATCGATTGTTTTAAAAGTTTTATACACTGCTTATCTGATATTTCTCTATATAGGTTTCCACCTGCATGGAGGTGACAAAATGGTGGACCACTTATAAGGTCTCTCTCTTTTTCAAATAGAGTGACATTAAGTCCGAGTTGACCAAGATATAAAGCTGTACTAGAACCTGCTACACCACCACCGATGATAGCTATTTTTGCATTTTTATTTATCATAGTTTATTCTCTCTAAAATATTTTTAATATCCTTAAAATCATGAATCACAACAGTTGGATCGTATATACCTATATCTTCATCATAGTTATAGCCATAACTTACACCGATACTTTGCATATTTGCAGAATTTGCAGCTAAAATATCATTTTTAGAATCACCTACCATTATAGAATCTTCTATTTTGAAATCTAGTTTATTGCAAATATGAAGCAATGGCATAGGGTCTGGTTTTTTCTTTGAAAGTGAATCTCCACCTATATAGAGTTCAAAAAGATTTAAAAGTTCTAGTTTTTCTAAAATAGGTTTTATAAAATCATAAGGTTTATTTGTCACGATAGCTAACTTATAGCCTTGATTTTTGAGTGTAGTAAGTGTGTTTTTCACATCTGGATAAGTAACAGTTTTAACACAAAGATTCTCTTTGTAGTATTTTAGAAAAATATCAAGAGCTTCAACAAATAGTGTTTCATCTATCTCATCTTCTATATCTGTTTTTCCTAATAATGCACGCTTCACTAATGTCTGCGCACCATTCCCAACCCAAGAGTGGATAGTTTCTAAACTAAATGTTGCATAGCCTAGTTTTTTTAGCATATAGTTTAGAGCTTCTGCTAAATCTGGACCACTATCAATAAGCGTTCCATCAAAGTCAAAGATAAGGAGTTTTTTATTTTTAAGTTTCAAGTTAATCCTAAAATATCTATTTTGATGGAATTATACCTGTATAAGTGCTTGATCACAATAAATGACATATTTAACAACATTTAAAAGGTTTAGATTCAAGGCGAACTTT
>JAYEKJ010000080.1:0-12854 GCA_034660975.1 Campylobacterota bacterium | reverse complement strand
CTTTGTCAAGACATAGTTGATATAATTAAACCCTGATTAAATCTTAGTCAACAATAAGCCAATATTAGATATAATCGCGAAAATTAAATTATAGGACTCTATATTTATGAGAAGTCATTATTGTACAGATGTAAGTGAAGCAAATGTAGGTCAAGATGTTGTTTTAGCTGGTTGGGCTAACAACTATCGTGATCATGGTGGGATTATATTTATCGATTTAAGAGATAAAACAGGTCTAGTTCAGTTAACTACTGACCCTGAGCACAACAAAGAGGCTCATACAGTAGCTGATACTGTTCGTGATGAGTTTGTTCTTATTGTTAAAGGAACTGTTCGCCTTCGTGGTGAAGGATTAACAAATCCTAAACTAAAAACTGGTGCTATTGAGATTATTGTTAATGAACTTATCATTGAAAATAAATCTGCTCCAGTTCCATTTGTGATTGGTGATAAAAGTGTTGGTGAAGAGACAACTCTTAAATACCGTTATTTAGAACTTCGTGATCCTGATCTTTATAATGTATTTCGTTTGCGTTCAAAAGCAGCAATTGCAGCTAGAAATGTACTAGATGCTGATGGATTCTTAGAGGTTGAAACACCGATTCTTACTAAATCAACTCCAGAGGGAGCAAGAGATTATCTTGTACCATCTCGTGTTCATAACGGTGAGTTTTATGCACTTCCACAGTCACCACAACTTTTCAAACAACTTCTTATGGTTGGTGGATTTGATAGATATTTCCAAATCGCTAAATGTTTTAGAGATGAGGATTTAAGAGCTGATAGACAACCTGAATTTACTCAGATAGATGTTGAGATGTCTTTTTGTAATCAAGAGGATGTTATCAAAGTAGCTGAAGATCTACTAGTAGCTATGTTTGGTGCTTGTGGAATCGAAGCAAAAGCACCTTTTAATAGAATGACACATAGCGATGCTATGGAGTTTTATGGTTCAGATAAACCAGATATGAGATATGGTCTTAAAATGGTTGATGTTATCGATATTTTCGAGAGATGTGATAATGAAATCTTTACAAACATCGCAAAACAACCACATAAGAATCGTATCAAAGCTCTTAAAGTTCCGGGTGCTGATTTAGTTTTTTCAAAAAGAGAGATGAAAGGTTTTGAAACTTTCGTTCGTCAATTTGGTGCTCATGGTCTTGGATATTTTCAGATGAAAGAGGATGGTCTTAAAGGTCCACTTATTAAATTCTTTAGCGAAGAAGATATTGCATTACTTATAGAGAGAACTGAGCTTGAAGTTGGTGATGTTGTATTCTTTGGTGCAGGTGATAAAAAAACTGTATGGGATTATATGGGAAGATTTAGAAACTTTATCGCTGAACATGAAAAGATGAATCTTGTTGATGAAGATGCATTTGAGTTCTTATGGGTAGTTGATTTCCCTATGTTTGAAGTTGAAGATGGTAGAGTAAAAGCTCTTCACCATCCATTTACACAACCTAAAGATACTGATAAAGATGATGTTGAAGAGATAGAATCTATCGCTTATGACATTGTTTTAAATGGTACTGAGTTAGGTGGTGGATCTATCCGTATCCATAAAGAGGCAGTTCAAGAGGAGGTATTTAAACTTCTTGGAATCGAAGAGGAGGAGGCACAAGAGAAATTTGGTTTCTTACTTGATGCTCTTAAATTTGGTGCACCTCCACATGGTGGTTTTGCTTTAGGTTTTGATAGAATGATTATGCTTATGACTAAAAAAGCAAGTATTAGAGATGTTATCGCATTCCCTAAAACTCAAAAAGCTTCTTGTGTACTTACAAAAGCACCAAGTGAAGTTGATAATACACAACTTAGAGATTTACATATTAGACTTAGAGAACAAACTAAGGCTTAATGGTGAAAAAATTATTTTTAATTATCGGAGCTCCTGGCTCTGGTAAAACTACTGATGCTGAGTTGATTGCTAAAAATAATGAAAATATCACTCATTATTCTACTGGTGATATGCTTAGAGCAGAGGTGGCAACTGGTAGTAAAGTTGGAAAAGAGTTAGATTCTTTTATCTCTAAAGGTCTTATTGTTCCAATAGAGATAGTTGTAAAAACAATAGTAAATGCGATTAAATCAGCTCCAACTCAAAATGTAATTCTTGATGGTTACCCTAGAAGTTTAGAACAGATGAATGCTTTAGAAGATTTTTTAAACACTGAAGATAATCTTCAGCTTACTAGTGTTATAGAGGTTGCAGTGAGTGAAGAGACTGCTCGTGATAGAGTCTTAGGTCGTAATCGTGGTGCTGATGATAATACAGAAGTGTTCGATAATCGTATGAAAGTTTATAAAGAACCATTAAATGATATTCAATCTTTTTACACTGCTAAACATATTTTAAAAATGATTTCTGGTGAGGGAACTATTGAAGAGGTAGTCACTGAGATGGAGATTTTTGTAAAATCGAAAATATAAAATATAATATCCAGAATCTCTTCTGGATATTAGGAAATCTAACTCAGTTTTGAGATAATAGCTGATTCAACTTCATCGATATGAGCTGTTCCATCAACTGTTATATAAGTTAAATTATTTATGTTTTTAGATTGTTCTTTATAGTAGCCTATAAGAGGTTGTGTAAGTTCATGATAAACTTTAAGACGATCTAAAACAACAGATTCTTTATCATCATCTCTTTGTACTAAATCTTCACCAGTTTCATTGTCTTTACCTTCAACTTTTGGAGGATTAAAAACAACATGATATGTTCTACCAGAGCTCAAGTGAGCACGACGACCAGCCATACGAGTAACTATTTCAGAATCTGGAACATCTATCTCGATAACAGCATCGATTTCAATACCTGCATTTGTTACAGCATCGGCTTGAGGAAGTGTACGGGGAAAACCATCTAAAAGGTAACCATTTTTACAGTCATTCTCAGCAACTCTATCTTGAACTAGACCAATTATAATCTCATCAGTTACAAGTTGACCAGCATCCATAGCAGCTTTAGCCATTTTACCCATATCTGTACCAGCTTTAATAGCTGCTCTTAACATATCACCAGTAGAGATTTGAGGGATATTATATTTTTTTGTTAAAAATTGAGCTTGAGTACCTTTTCCAGCACCAGGAGCTCCAAGTAAAATTATTCTCATTTTTTGTCCTAATAATTTGATTAAGGAATTATATATAAATGAAGTTAAATTAACTATAAATTAATTAGTTAAATTATAAGAGTTAAACTTGATGAACTATAACTCTATTTCTTCCCTGTTTTTTTGCTTCATATAAAGCATTATCCGATATTTTTAAAGCATCATTGATATTTTTAATTTTACCATGTGCTACGCCAAGTGAAACAGTATATTTTAGGAAAACCTCTTTCAATTTTATCTTATTTAACTCAAAGTTTAAACGAATCTTTTCAAATAAGATTTCGGCATCTTTAAGTGTAATATCTTCAATTAATATACAAAATTCCTCCCCACCAAAACGAGCAAGAAGATCAGAAGGTTTTAAAATCTTCGCAAGTATTATTATCACCTCTTTTATAGCAATATCTCCAATATTATGACCATAATTATCATTAATAGTTTTAAAGTTATCAATATCTATAGTTATTAAAGCAATATTACTCTTTTGTTTTATATTTTTTTTGAGAATAGCCTCACAAGTTTCAAAAAAATATCTTCTATTATAAGCTCCAGTTAGAAAATCTCTGTTTGCTAAATCTTTTGTTTTTTGAAATAGTTCTAATATATCCAAATTAGAATGTATGCGAACATTTAACTCTTCAAATTTATGTGGTTTTGCTAAAAAATCATTTGCACCAGCTTTTATGAATTTTGTTAAAACTGTTTCATCCTCTGTACCACTAATGGCTATGATAGATAAAGTATCTTTTTTATATTTTTTTCTTAGTATTTTAGTTAATTGCACACCGTCCATATTTGGCATATAGTAATCAATCAATACTAACGATATTTGCTTCTCATTTGTCTTTATAATATCTAATGCTTCTTGAGCATCACAAGCTTCTAATACATTTATACGAAGTTTTTCTAAATCAGTTTTAAATATTTGTCTAGATAATTTTGAATCATCAACAATAATTGCTGTTGTTGTGTTATTTCTAATAACTCTTGTAATAAAGTCTATGGCATATTGGATACTATCGGGAGAATCTTTTTGAATATAGTCTAAAATATCTTTTTTTAATAATAATGATTTTAAATTCTCATCATCTGTACCTGTAAAAACTATTGTAGGAATTTTATGTGAGTTTGTTAGCAGGGCAGCTTTACCAGATTTGCAGTCTGGTAAATTTAGATCGACTATCGCCGCGTAGATTTTGTTTTTATTTTGTCTAATAAGCTCATTGGCTTGAGAGTAGGTGCTAGCTGATAGTATTTGAATATCTTTATTAGCTTCAACAATTTTTATCTCAAAAGCTTTAAGAATCGTAGGACAATCATCTATTATTAATATCTTTTTCATTGACTAAACTCTTTATTAAAAATAATTATTTTCAATTATATCAGAAAATGTCTATGAATAATATCAAACCTTGTTAATTCTCTTCAACAAATCCAAAATCTTCCTCTTCACTACCTTTTTGAGCTTCTAATATATCATCTATGAGTTCTTTACACTCATCTTCTTCAATATCTCCACTAGCGATATCATCTAAAATATCTTGTAAATCTTCTTTAAATTCACGAAGTTCTTCTATCTCTTCTTTAGCATCTTCAGTTGCCTCTTTGTTATCAGCAATCTCTTCGAAGATCTCATCTAATCTTTCATCTAAGTCTGGAATAACACTTTTTGTAAGTAATTCTTCTAATTTTTGTGTGTATGACATAATACATCCTTTTAATTTTTGTAATTATACAAAATTTATCTTATTTATGATTAAAGCTTTTATTTTTATATGTCGATATGGAACTTATATTGCTATATAATATAAAATGCTACTAAAAGCAATGATGGAGGTGCGTTATGAGAGTGACATCAAGTATGTATTATGACAGTTTGTATGGAAATAAAAATAATCAATTACAAAATAGACTGTTTGATGTAAACAAACAAATCGCTTCTGGATTGAGTATTCAGTATGCTTCAGATGATATCTCTGTATATACTGAAACAATGAGACTTGACAATGAGATGACCACTTTAGGGCAAATTAAGCAAAGTACAGAGAGTGGTTATAAACTATCAAATCAAACAGATGTAATTTTGAACGAATTTGAAGATACAATGAATAGATTTAGAACTTTATTAATTAATGCAGCTAATGGGATTCATAGTGATGAATCACTTGATGCAATTGCTGATGAGCTTAGAGTGATGGAAGATCATTTTAAAAATTTATCAAACACATCTATAAATGGTCAATATCTTTTTTCTGGGACAGCAGTTGATATTAAGCCTATCTCGGCAGATGGAAAATATATGGGTAATAGCTCGTCACTAAGTTCATTTACTGGTTCTAAAACTCAACAGCAGTATAATTTATCAGGTGGTGATCTATTTCTTGGTGAGGAAGTTTTAGTAAAAAGAGAGATTACAACTAATGTTGTACAAACAAATTTAAGTGAAAAGTTTAATTTTCATACGGGTGCAGATAATGGCACAGTTCCAACACCAATTAAAGGTGAAGACAGCATACGAGACTTGATGGGTGATACAGATATAGATGTAGATACTGTAAATCGAAAAAACCATTTTTATCTTAGTGGAGTGAGAAGTGATGGGGTGTCGTTTAATGAACAAATATCTTTAAGTGATGATGCTAGTGTTGATTCTCTTTTGGAAGGGATAGGTCAAGCTTATGGAAATACACCAAAATTAAAATTGGTAAATGTTTCTTTAAACACTTTTGGACAGATTGTTGTAGAGGATAAGATAGCTGGTTCTAGTAAACTTGATTTTCATATGGTTGGAGCTGTTGATTATGATCAAGCAGATGGCAATGATGATGCAAATGTTACAAACATAAGTTCTCTAGATTCTGGAGAGACAAATTTTGCTTTGATAATGAATGGTGAATCCACGGTAGATAATCCAAATTTACATGTCAAAGAGTTTGTAAAATCAGACTATGATGCATCTGTTGGAGCACCTACAAAGATAGAGGGTCTTTTATATGATAAAACACTTTTTAGTAAAGATGGTAGTAAAATTACATCTAGTATTCCTCAGATAGTTAGAGATGGAAACGCTTTTGCTACACCATCTACAAAAATTTCAGCAGTTGGGGATATATCCAAAGGAACAGTTGATCCATTTGATGATACTTTAGATGGAAATAAACTTCGACTTGTTGGCAAAAATGTAAATGGGGATAATTATGATGCTCAAATAAATTTCTCTAGTGGTGGTTCTACATTTGGCTTAGATACAAATGGTGATGGTAATTATAATAAAACTTATGATATTTATGATCTTAGTTCACCAAGAAAGGCTGTTGATGCTGATGAGATGACTTATCAACAACTTATGGATGTTATGAATATGGTTGTCACAAATCATCTTCCAGAGGAATCACCAGCTGGAACAGCTGAAGAATATGATATGGCGATAGAAAATTCTAATTATAATGGTAATACTTCTTTAACTTATGATGGAAAAATTGAGTTTGGGCAGATGCACTCAGCAATGACAGAGGCTGAGATCTCTTTATATGATGTTAATAGTGGAGATTTTTCTTCAACACAAGGTTCAGTATTGGCATTTAATGCGAACAATTCATTAACCATAAGAGATGCAAAAACAGATTTTTTTGCAGAGATTGATGAGATGATCACTGCTGTTGAGAACCATAAGACTTATCCAGATGATTTAAAAGGTGAGAGTAGAAATGTAGGTATAGAGTATGCGATTCAAAAGCTTGATGATTTACAAGCTCATCTTAGTAGATCTCATGCAGTTGTTGGTTCACAATCAAATGCTTTAACGATGTCAATAGAGAGAGCATCCTTATTAGAGATAAGTACAATGACTCTTCGTTCAGCAGTTATAGATACCGATTTAGCAGAGGCATCACTGAGTCTAACTCAACTGACATTAAACTATGAATCTATGTTGTCCACTGTTGGAAAAATCTCTAAATTAAGTTTAGTTAACTATTTATAAGATTTTAAAATATTGCATAGTGTCATATTTTTAATATTATGTAATATTTTTTGCTATACTACACAAATTAAAAAATATTTTATTTTTAAAGGGATAATAGTTTGAAAGACACATTTTTTGTTGTAGTTTTAGGTATATTAATTTATTTAGGTTTTGCTACTATTTTTGGTGATACAGGACTAATGGGTAGTTATGGTAGTACTTTTGCTAATTATAATCATCTGTTTTTTGGATATTTCTCTTATGTATATGTTTTAGCTCTTCTTATCCCTCTATTTTATCTGTATAAAAATACATTTTTTAGTTTTAGAAAAGTTGAAATTAGTTTAGCTACTTTTTTACTCTTTTTTTCAGTGCTGTTAGCACAATCGATGTTGTTTGAGAATCATTTGAGAGGAAAAGCCGCTGGTGATTTTGTAGATTCCTTGTCACCATATATTGGATTGTTTGGATTATGGATATTTTGGTTTATTATCACTTTTGTATCAGTTATCATCCTGTTAAATAAAAATTCTAAAGAGATAGTTTCTGTACTTTATACTTTTATCAAATCTAAATTACCTGAGCCAAAAGTCAAAAAGGTGAAAGTTGAACAAAAAGTAGCAAATATAAAAAAAGATGTAGAGATAAAAAAAAATATAGTTGAAGAACCTGAAAATAGTATGGAAGAGAAAATAAAAGATGAAGAGATGGAGGAGTTGGATACTCCATCGTATATAAGAAAAGAAGTAATTGAAGAAGAAAAAGAAGATATTCAAGAGCAAGAGATTACTCCTATTATAAAAAAAGTACAAAATAAAAAAGTTATAGATGAAGAGGATAATCATACAGAATCTGAAATAGAAATAGAAATAAAACAGGAACAAGTGATTGATAAATCTGCTGAAAATATACTAGAATTAGTGCAAAAAGTAAAAGAGCAAAAAAATGCTGTGGTTGTTGAAGAGCTAGAGGAGAATGCAAAACTCTTAGAGGGGATAGAGAAAGGAAAAGTTGAAAAACCGAAAAATTTTGAACTTCCGTCTGTGAATTTTTTACAAGAGAATGATGATACTTCTCATAGTATAGAGGAGAGTGAACTTGATGATAAAATAGGTCATCTAATCTCTAAATTATCACATTTTAAAATTGATGGTGATGTTGTGAGAACTTATGCTGGACCAGTAGTTTCAACATTTGAATTCAAACCTGCGGCAAATGTCAAAGTAAGTAAAATTTTAAATCTTCAAGATGATTTAGCAATGGCACTCTCAGCTGAGACTATCCGTATCCAAGCACCGATTCCTGGAAAAGATGTTGTGGGTATAGAGATTCCAAATGATTCTGTAGATACTATCTACCTTAGAGAACTTCTTGATGCTAAACTATTTAAAGAATCCTCTTCGCCATTAACTATCGCTCTTGGAAAAGATATAGTTGGAAAACCTTTTGTAACTGATTTGAAAAAACTTCCTCACCTTTTAATAGCTGGAACAACAGGAAGTGGTAAAAGTGTTGGGATAAATGCTATGATTCTTTCCCTTTTGTATAAAAACTCTCCAGATCAGTTGAGACTTCTTATGATTGACCCTAAAATGTTAGAGTTTTCAACATATAATGATATTCCACACCTTCTTACTCCAGTTATCACTAAACCAAAAGAGGCTATTGTAGCACTAAACAATATGGTTAATGAGATGGAGCGTCGTTATGAACTTATGGCTGAGAGTAGAACTAAAAATATTGAAAACTACAATGCAAAAATAGAAAAAGAGGGTGGGGAAAACTTCCCATATATTGTAGTAATCATTGACGAGTTAGCTGATTTAATGATGACTAGTGGAAAAGATGTTGAGTTGTCAATTGCTAGATTAGCACAAAAGGCTAGGGCGTGTGGAATCCACCTAATAGTTGCTACACAAAGACCATCTGTTGATGTTGTAACTGGCCTTATTAAAGCAAACTTACCATCTAGAATCTCTTATAGAGTAAATTCTAAAATAGATTCTAAAATTATTTTAGATCAGATGGGTGCAGAGTCACTTCTTGGTCGTGGTGATATGTTGTTTACTCCACCAGGTGCGACGGGTTTAGTTAGACTTCACGCTCCATGGGCAACAGAGGATGAGATAGAGGATATTGTGGAATTTATAAAATCTCAAAGAGAACCAAATTATGACAAAAGTTTTTTAGTTGAAGAGACTGAAAGTGTAAACTCTGGGATAACAAACATAAATGAAGATTTAGATCCACTTTATGAGGATGCAAAAAATGTAATTTTAACAGATAAGAAAACATCAATCTCTTATTTGCAAAGAAAACTTCAAATTGGTTATAACCGTTCAGCTAGAGTTATAGAGCAGTTAGAGATGGCTGGTGTCTTATCTGCCCCTAATGCAAAAGGTATTCGTGAGATTTTATAATGATTAAAGCTCATCTGATTTTTACCCATTTTACTAACTCTTATAGTGTTCATATCCCAAATCTTGAACAGCTATCAGTAGAACAAATACAACAATTACAAGGGTTTGTGAGTTCTCGTAATGGGATATTTGATTTTAACAAATACTCATTTGTGATTCAAAAGCGACTAGAGTTTTTTGAATTTTTGTCGTTAATAAGAAATTGTGGAATTAAGGCAGTATGTGAAGAAAACATAATAATTAAACAAACTCAGCCTAGGATAGGATTTGGGCAATATAAAGGGATGCAATATAATGAATTACCAGATTCTTATATATTTTGGTTAAAAACTAACTATCGAGGTTATGAGAGAGATATAATTGATAAAGAGTTGAAAAAAAGAAACCTATAGATATGACTAAGTTTGATTTAGGATGACTATATGTTACATTTTTAAACAAAACAGATAAAAAATACCTATTCTATGTTTCTATAAGTAACATAAGTAAAATTGATTATTTATATTTAGATATAATTTTCTAAATTAAAATACAGGATTAAATATGGCATTTATCGAAGATTATAAAGCACATACTGAAGAAAGATCAGCTCTTGGTGTTCCACCATTAGCATTAACTGCTGAACAAACAGCTCAACTTGTTGAGTTATTAAAAGCTTCTCCAATTGTAGAGCAAGACTATGCAATGGATATTTTTGAAAATAAAATCCCTGCTGGTGTTGATGATGCTGCTTATGTAAAAGCTGCATTTTTAAATGATGTAGTTCAAGGGAATATCTCTTGTGATGCTATTGATGCTGTAAAAGCATGTAAGATTTTAGGTCTAATGCTTGGTGGTTTCAATGTTACTCCATTAGTTGAAGCACTTAAAATAGATGGTGATGTAGCAAATGAAGCTGCTGAGCAACTTAAAAATACTATCTTAGTATATGATTCTTTTAATGATGTAAAAGCATTAATGGACGCTGGAAATGCTAAAGCTAAAGAGATTGTTCAATCTTGGGCAAATGGTGAGTGGTTTACTAATAAACCTGCTATGGAATCTGAAATTACTGTAACAGTATATAAAATTCCGGGTGAAACAAATACTGATGATTTATCTCCAGCATCTGAAGCATTTACAAGAGCAGATATCCCTGTTCATGCAAACTCATTCCTAATCAATAGAATGGACAATCCTCTTGATACTATGAAAGAGTTAAAAGCAAAAGGTCACCCACTTGCATATGTTGGTGATGTTGTTGGTACTGGTTCATCAAGAAAATCAGGTATTAACTCTGTTCAATGGCACATGGGTAAAGATATCGATGGTATCCCTAACAAAAGAACTGGTGGTATTGTTATTGGTGATATTATCGCTCCAATTTTCTTTAACACTGCAGAAGATTCAGGATGTATCCCAATTCAAGCACCAACTGCTGAACTGAATACTGGTGATGTTATCACTGTTAAACCATTTGAGGGTACAATTGAGAAAGATGGTAAAGTAGTTTCTACTTACGAAATCGCTCCAAATACTCTTCCTGATGAGATGAGAGCTGGTGGTCGTATTCCACTTATTATTGGTAAAGGTTTAACTGCTAAAGCTAGAGAAGCTATGGGCATGGACGCTGGTGATATTTTCATGACTCCTGCACAACCTGCTGATAATGGTAAAGGTTATACTTTAGCTCAAAAAATGGTTGGTAAAGCTTGTGGTGTTGAAGGTATTAAACCAAATGTTTACTGTGAGCCAGTTGCAACAACTGTTGGTTCTCAAGATACAACAGGTCCAATGACTAGAGATGAAGTAAAAGAGTTAGCTGCACTTAACTTTGGTGCTGATATGACTATGCAATCTTTTTGTCATACTGCTGCTTATCCAAAACCAGCTGATATCAAATTACAACACACACTTCCAGAGTTCTGGACTTCAAGAAAAGGTTTCATCCTTCGCCCAGGTGATGGTGTTATCCACTCATGGTTAAATAGACTTTGTCTTCCAGATACTGTTGGTACTGGTGCTGATTCACACACAAGATTCCCAATTGGTATCTCTTTCCCTGCTGGTTCTGGTCTTGTTGCATTTGCTGGTGTTACTGGTATGATGCCACTTACTATGCCTGAGTCTGTTCTTGTAAGATTCAAAGGAACTATGCAACCAGGTATCACTCTTCGTGATATGGTAAATGCGATTCCTCACCAAGCTATTAAAGATGGTTTATTAACTGTTGAAAAAGCTGGTAAGAAAAATATTTTTGGTGGTAGAGTTTTAGAGATTGAAGGTCTTGAGCAACTTAAATGTGAGCAAGCATTTGAACTTTCTGATGCATCTGCTGAGAGGAGCGCTGCCGCTTGTACAGTTAAGCTTGACAAAGAGCCTATTATTGAATACTTAGAGTCTAACATTGTTCTAATCGAAGAGTTAATCGCTCAAGGTTATGAAGATGCAGCTACACTTCAAAGAAGAGCTGATAAGATGAAAGAGTGGATTGCTAATCCAGAACTTATGGAAGCTGATTCAGATGCTGAATACGCTGCAGTTATCGAAATCGATATGGATCAAATTAAAGAACCAATCTTAGCTTGTCCTAATGATCCAGATGATGTTAAAACATTAACTGAGATTAGAGAAGCTGGTTTAAGAACTGAAATTGATGAAGTATTTGTTGGTTCATGTATGACAAATATCGGTCTTTTCCGTGCTGCTGGTGAGATTCTTAAAGGTGAGGGTACTGTTGCTAACAAGCTTTGGATCTGTCCTCCAACTAAAATGGATGAGAAAACTCTTCAAGAAGAGGGTTACTACTCAATCTTTGGTATGGCTGGAGCTAGAACTGAGATTCCAGGTTGTTCTTTATGCATGGGTAACCAAGCTGCTGTTGCAAAGAATGCATTTGTATTCTCAACATCAACTAGAAACTTTGATAACAGACTAGGTAAAGGTTCTCAAGTTTATCTTGGATCTGCTGAGCTTGCTGCTGTTGTTGCACTTAAAGGTGCATTACCAACTGCTGCTGAGTATTTAGAGATCGTTGAAAATAAAATTAAACCAGAGATGAGTGATGAGATTTATAAATATCTTAACTTCAATCAAGTTACTAAAGACGAATTAGTAGCGATGGTTAAATAGAACTTTTCTATTTTCTTTAATGTTCCACCCTCTATCGAGGTGGAACATAATATATAATAACTTCATAATTAAATTACCAATATCTGTTTTAATTAAGATTGAATTTGTTAGACTACTCCTATTATTTATATAAGGGTTTTAAATGTCAAGAACGATTGATTTGAGTGGAACAAAAAAAGGTGTTATATCTATAACTAAAATAGAGAAGCCATATGGTGAAGATAGTGCAACAGTTGC
>JAYEKJ010000079.1:0-2606 GCA_034660975.1 Campylobacterota bacterium | reverse complement strand
TGTGTCAACAAATTAGAACTATTTCAAAAAACAGATTAATTAAAAAGTTAACTTCTATTGATAATTTTATCACTAGAAAAAAAATAGTAGATATACTTTGTCTTAGATTTGAAGATATAGATTAACCACCTATAACAAATCCTAGCAATGAACGCATGTGTCACTGAATCCAAAGGTGTTAGTGTAAGTGATGTTTCACTTACTGTTAGAAATAAAAGTTTTAAATTCAAATAACTTCTCTAAGATGTAATAAGTTCTAATTTGATAAAATACAACTCTTATAAAAGTTTCAAAATCAAAAGGTTTAATAATAATGAGTGAGAGCAAAGATTTTTTACGAACGATAGTTGAAGAGGATTTAAAGTCAGGTAAGTATAAAGAGGTTATTACAAGGTTTCCACCAGAGCCTAATGGATTCCCACACATTGGACATGCTAAGTCTATTTTTATAAACTTTGGAATTGCTCGTGACTATAATGGTCACTGTAATTTAAGGATGGATGATACCAACCCAACTAAAGAAGATACTAAATATGTTGAAGCTCTAAAAGATGCCGTAGAGTGGCTTGGATTTGACTGGGGTGAAAATGTATATTTTACTTCTGATTATTTTTCTAAAATATATGATTATGCTATTGAACTTATTAAAATGGGTAAGGCGTATGTTGATAGTCTAACAGAAGATGAGATTCGCCAATATCGTGGAACTGTTACAGAATCAGGAAAACGAAGTAAGTTTGCCGAGCGTTCTATTGAAGAGAATCTAGATCTTTTTGAGAGAATGAAAAACGGTGAATTTAAAGATGGTGAACACATTTTAAGAGCCAAGATTGATATGAGTGCTGCAAATATGAAAATGAGAGATCCACTTTTATATCGTATCAGACACGCACATCACTTTAGAGCAGGAGATGAGTGGTCAATTTATCCAATGTATGATTTTGCTCACTGTTTATCTGATTATCTTGAGGGGGTTTCTCACTCTCTTTGTACACTAGAGTTTGAAAACAACCGTGATATTTATAACTGGGTACTTGATACTCTAGGACTTAAATCACCACGACCTTACCAGTATGAGTTTGCACGATTAGGTATTAACTATACGGTTATGAGTAAAAGAAAGCTTTTAGAATTAGTTGAGGGTGGAGAAGTAAGTGGTTGGGATGATCCTCGTATGCCAACAATCGCTGGATACAGAAGAAGAGGTTATACTCCAGAATCTATTTTAAATTTCTGTGATCAAATAGGTATAGCAAAAGCAAACTCAATGGTTGATGTTGCACAGCTTGAGTTTTGTATAAGAGATGATTTAAACAAAAAAGTACCTCGTGTTATGTGTGTGCTTGACCCATTAAAGGTAACAATTGAGAATTATGAGGGTAGTGAAGAGATAGATGCTCCATACTACCCACATGATGTACCCAAAGAGGGGGGGAGAAAAATACCTTTCTCCAAAGAGATTTATATTGAGCGTGATGACTTTATGGAGAATCCTCCAAAAGCTTACTTTCGTCTTACATCTGAACAAGCAGTGAGACTTAGACATGGCTATATCATCACTTGTAAAGAGGTGATTAAAGATGCAGATGGTAATATCGTAGAGATAAAAGCTCAGTATCATTCTGATTCTAAAAGTGGTTCTGATACAAGTGGTATTAAAGTTAAAAGTGCTATTCAGTGGGTAAGTGCTAAAGAAGCTAAAACAATTGAAGTAAGAGTTTATGATAGACTTTATTCTTCACAAACACCTGAGGGTATGGAAGATTTAAACCCAAATTCTTTACAAATTATCAAAAATGCTCTTATTGAACCTGCTGTTATTTTAGAGAAACCAGATGAAAGATTTCAGTTTGAAAGACAAGGGTATTTTTATGCTGATCCTATTGATTACACTGATGAAACACCTGTGTTTAATAAAATTGTTGGTCTTAAAGATTCTTATGCTAAAAAGAAAAAAACAACTAAAAGTGAATCTAAACCTCAAACTAAAAAAATACAAGTAGATGGTGAAGTTGCATCGATGAGTGAAGAGCAGAAAACACTATTTGATAAGTACACTGGTGACCTTGGATTAAATGGCGAAGTAGCTAATATTTTAGCTCGTGATGAGTATCTTTCACGCTTCTATGAAGAGGCTCTATCTGTGCTTAATAGCCCTGTAAATCTATCTAATATGGTGGTAAATGAGGTAGCTAGAGAGTTAAAGCAGATAGAGATAGATGAGTTAAAATTTACTGCAAAACAAATAGCCCAGCTTGTTGAAATGATTGATGATAAGACAATTTCAAGTAAAATTGCTAAACAAGTATTTGAAGAGATGGCAAAATCTGGAGAAAATCCAACACAAATAGTTGAAGCTAAAGGACTTGTTCAGATAAGTGACCCATCTATAATTTTACCAATTGTTGATGAAATAATTGCAAAGAATCCAGATAATGTAGATAAGTTTAAAGCAGGTAACACTAAACTATTAGGCTTCTTTGTAGGACAAGTATTAAAAGCAACAGGGGGAAAAGCAAATCCAAAAGTTGTAAATTCTCTTGTGCAAGAGAAGTTAAACTAATAAGCTATTCCAAGAAAATCAAACAACTTTTTGAGAAGTTTAA
>JAYEKJ010000078.1:0-2612 GCA_034660975.1 Campylobacterota bacterium | reverse complement strand
CCACCACCTCTATAATCTCTAATTCCATATTTATGAAAATATGTAAAATCAGCATGTCCTGGGCGAAAAACATCTTTTATGTTTGTATAATCTTTTGATTTTTGATTTGTATTATAGATAATCATAGCAATTGGTGTACCGGTACTTTTGCCCTCAAAAACACCACTTAGAATCTCAACCTTATCAGCCTCTTTTCTAGCTGTTTCAAACTCACTCTTTCCAGGTTTTCTACGATCTAATTCACTCTGAATATACTCTTCATCTATCTCTAATCCAGCAGGAACACCATCAAGTAAACAACCAAGAGCTTTTCCATGCGATTCACCAAATGTACTAAATCTTAATTTCTGACCAAAACTATTCACTATCTATCTCCCTTTAACATATCTATTGCTATTTTTGCAGATTCTTGTTGGGCAATTTTTTTACTTTTACCTATTGCTCTTGCATACTCTTGATCTTCTATAATAACTGCAACTTCAAACTCTTTTAGATGATCTGGTCCACGACTTGCTATCACTTTATATTCCGGTGTCATCCCAAATCTAGCCTGAGTTAACTCTTGAAGAGTTGTTTTAAAATCTCTAAACAAAGAGTTTAAAGAGATATCTCTATGATTTGTTTCTATAAGATCTATTGCAATCAACTCTGCTGTTTTCAATCCAGACTCAAGGTATATCGCACCAATTACTGCCTCAAAAGCATTTGAAAGAAGAGATGGTTTTTCCCTTCCACCATTACTATCTTCTGCATTTGACAAGAAGATATAATCACCCAAATTTAGGTATCTAGCTAATTTTTCAAAACCAACTTCATTTACCAAAGATGCTCTAATTTTTGATAAATTTCCCTCATTAGATTTAGCAAATTTATTATAAAGATACTCACCCACAATTAAATCTAAAACTGCATCACCTAAAAATTCAAGTCGCTCATTATCGTAGGGCTGCTTATAGCTTTTATGTGTCAGCGCTTCGATAATGAGCTTCTTATCTTTAAATTTATATCCTAATTTTTCTTCTAGTTTTTCTATATTTTCACTCATACTTACCTCGTATTAAAGTTTTTATTACACAAAAGAGTTATTTAATTCACTAAAATCTCTTGCATAATTTTTAGTCAAGTTTAGTTCTATTTTAGATGAATCTATCGAGTGACAATTACTGCATCTTGTAAAAGCAAATGGGTACACCCGCTTACAACCATTACACAGATACTCAAAACTAAGAGTTGCACTCTCTTTATTTTTTAAATTTATCAAAATATCAAACTCAAAAACATCACTACTACTTGCCAACTCTATATCACCACGAGCAGTATAAAGTTCCCTTAAATAGCCAGTTTGTGTAATTATATCTAAATCTAAATCTTTTTTATCCACTAACCATAAAATATCTACGAGTCTATCACATTTAGATTTATCAAAATTCATCCATGCTAATTTTGGATCTACACGGAAAAGATATTCAAATATTAGATGTGTGAGTTGATTATTTTTTTGATAAATCTCCAATAACTTATCAATTTTCAAATCAATACTCATCGTAGTTTCATTTAAAATATATAATGATTTCAAATATGTAGAATCTATACTTACATTTTTATTTAACTCTTCTAATGGCTCTAATACCTCTAATGCTGAATCATAATCTCTCATATATTCATAAACTAAAAGAAGGGCATTTAAAACTTGTGGCATTCTAGGATTATTTTTTAATATCTCTAAAAATATCTGCTTTGCTCTCTCTAAAAAACCTGCTTTAAAGTATGTCTGACCCAATAAAAACATAGTGTCTCTATAATTATCCAATTTACAAGATTTTAATATCTCATTATATATCTCTATACTTTTTTCATAATCACCATTTTTTGAATATGCATCTGCTAAAAGTAACCAAGAGTTCTTTGAGAACTCATCCTTACCTATTAAAACTTTCAATTCATTGTGAGATGGTGGGGAACGAAATTGTTTTAAAAATTTATCTAAATGCTTAGAATCCTCTTTACTTTTATATCTTCCCCACCAATAGGAAAAAAAAGTGATCACAAATATCAAAGCAAAAAAAACAATTAATCCAAAAAGGGGATCACGAAACTCTATAAAAAATGGATTCATAACTTACTCATATACAACAACTCCATAATCATTTTTCAGATTATAAAATGTTGAATTTACACTAATATCTAAATCCCTGATTTTTCCAAGTTGCACAAGTGAGTTTTTTGTAACTTTTATCCCATTCTCTCTAAAAAACTTTTTAATATTTACAAATTTTATATCTTCAACAAATTTATACTCAAACTCTTTATTAAGTCTCATTTTGTCATAAGAGAAAATATGTTCATTAACATGCAATCTATCTGATGCAAATTTTATAGGTAAATACCCGGATAAATCGGTTAAAATAGGTTCAATATATTCATACTTTGCAGGCAATCTATTTTTTTTAACAAATACATATTTATTATTTAATTTCAAATTTGGTGTATCTTTCCAATATTTATAAAGTGGATTTGAAACACCAAGCTTTGAAGAAACCTCTCTCCAAAGCCAAAAAGAGTTTAATGTATTTGGTAAATGTGACATACTTTAAAACCTCTTTTTATAAGTT
>JAYEKJ010000077.1:0-12983 GCA_034660975.1 Campylobacterota bacterium | reverse complement strand
TTCAAATCTCTCCGGTCGCACCATTTTAAATAAATAAACATATCATCTTTACTTCAATCAGGTCTCAAATATGCTAAAAAAACTATTAATCATAACAATATTTTTAACTACCACACTTTTCTCTGCAAATATTAATATCGCAGTTGCTGCAAATGTAAGCTATGCTATAGATGAGTTAAAAAAAGAGTTTCATAAACAACATCCAAATATAAAAGTAAGGGTAACTCTTGGGAGTAGTGGGAAGTTAACTGCTCAGATAAAAAATGGGGCTCCCTATATGCTTTTTATGTCTGCAAATATGAAGTATCCAAATGCTTTATATAAAGATAGATTCGCTATCACTAAACCTATTGTTTATGCACAGGGGAGTTTAGCTTACTTTAGTGTTAAGCCATATGATTTTTCAGATGGGATGAAGCTTATACAAGAGAGTAAAATATCGAAAATTGCTGTTGCAAATCCAAAATCTGCACCTTATGGGATAGCTGCATTTGAAGCTATGAAAAATGCTGGTGTACTAGATGTTGTTAAAAAGAAGTTTGTTTATGGTGAATCTATCTCTCAAACTATCTCTTTTACAATGATAGCAACAGATATTGGTTTTGTGGCTAAATCATCACTTTATAGTTCTAAAATGTCAAAATATAAAAAAGGGGTAAACTGGGCAGATGTTGATTCTTCACTTTATACCCCTATAAATCAAGGGGTAGTAATCCTAAAAAATGGAAAAAATTCCCTTGAGCTTAAACTATTTTATAATTTTCTTTTAAGTAAAAAAGCAAAGAAAATATTTGTAGATTTTGGTTATATCATCCCATAGAAAAGTTTATGGATGACGAACTTTAATCTTAGAGTTTAAACTCCATCCTATTAAAGCCATAAGAGCTATAACAGTAACAGCTGGTAAAATTTCATAAGCGTTTAATAGGTAAACTAACCATAAAAGTATTGCACCAAGTGGTGTTGGTACACCAGTAAAGTATTTATCTACTTCCCCTGCATCTGTATGTATATTAAAATGGATTAATCTTCTAAGACCAGAGATTATATAGTATATACTCACAATAGCTGCTAATAAAAGTAAAATCCCATCAAGTGAAGTTGCATAAACAGCTTGAAAGATTAAAAATACTGGGACAAGCACAAAACTTAAAAAGTCTGCAAAACTATCTAATTGAACACCAAACTCGTTAGAGAGATTATATTTTCTAGCGATTTTTCCATCAAATATATCAAACGCTCCACCAACCCAAGCAAGAACTATTGCCAGTACAAAGTTGTTTTGAGTGATAAAATAAGTAGCCATAAGACCAGCTGTGATATTTACAAATGTAAAAAGATTCGCCAAATTAAAGTGAGAAGAGGGTGTCCATAAAAATTTCATAAACTGCCTTGTATATTTTATTTTTTGTATTATAGCAAAGGAAGAGTAGAAAAAGATAGAGACTTATTGATATGGATTATCAGTATTAATATATTATTAAGATAATTGGTGCTATTATTCTTTTATAATTAAACAATAGGTATAAAAATGAAAACAATTTTAAAAATAACAATAGCTAGCTCTTTACTTTGTGGTGCAACTTTCGCACAAGAGATAGAGGAAAAAAGAGATAGAGTTCCATCTGTTAGAGATGCGATTCAAACAATCTCAGAGATTGAACAAGAGGATGTAACGGTTGTTAGTGGAGTAAAAAGAATGTTTAAATATGGAAAAATAAGTGGAGAGCTTAGTTCTATATACTCTGGTTATTATAATGAGAATGCAACAAATAATTATGCAACAGCAGTTGGAACTCAATTAAAATATGAGTTAGCTGAGTTTAAAGGTTTGAATGCTGGTGTAGCATTATCACTTTCACAAGATATTGGTGCATTTAGTGGAGAAAATGATAAGTATAATCCTGAGCTATCTTCAGATGATAAGTTTTATGCAGAGATAGGTGAGGCTTACATAAACTATAAATATCAAAATTTTAACTTTCGTGGTGGTCGTCAAGTGATCGATACACCCTTAGCTGATAGTGATGATATTAGAATGATTCCAAATAGTTTTGAGGCTTATATTGCAAATTATGAGCAAGATGATTTTTCTTTTATGGCTGGTGCATTAACAAAATGGCAGGGCGTAGATAGTGGGCTGGATGTAGATAAGCATTGGCAAAAAACTGGTGAAGATGGAACATATTTTGGTGGTTTATCTTATGTTAACGATGTTTTAGAGGGGAGTGTTTGGTATTATGATATTTCAGCTGATGCAGTTGATAATATTGCTAATAAAACTCTTTATGCAGATATTTTTGCAAACTATAAGATTAGTGATGATTTCTCACTATATGGTGGAGTTCAGTATTTAACTCAGAGTGAAGTTGAAAATAGTGGCATAGAATCAAATATCTATGGTGTTATGGCTGAGTTTATAGCGTATGATATTGGATTTAATATTGCATACAATAAATCTACACAACAAGCTAATAAGGGCAGTTTTAGTGGATTTGGTGGTGGTACACTATTTACTAATATGGATAGTATGATAATTGATGCTATAACAATAGATAGAGAAGTTGATGTTATAGTTGCAGGTTTGAGTTATAGTGTTGGTGATTTTAACTTCTTATATGCTTATGGTAATTTTGATGGTGGAGCTAATAGTGCATCTCAAAAAGAGCATATAATAGAGCAAGATATAGCGATTGAATATACTCCAAATGATGATTTTACAATAGCTTCTGTATATACTATTAATGAGGATAAAGAAGATACAGATAGTAACGGTGGAGATTGGAGTAATTTTAGAATCCTGCTATCATATAATTTTCAAACAGATTTTAAAAAGAGAAGATAAAATTAAATAGTGATAATCATTATTGACAAATAGTAAAAATAAATATACAATTCAGTATCTAAATTTACGGGGATATAATGAAAAAAATATATATAATAGTTTTACTATTTTTAACTTTACCACTTTATGCAAAAATGCTAATTTCACCAATAGATTCTATGAAGTATAGTTTCGGTTCTGCGAGTGAAATTAGTAAACAAAACATACTCCTCAACTCCACTCAGGCTTCGCAGATACAAAAATCTGCAAAAGTAAAACTAAAAAGTAAGATTTTTAGAGTATTTACTGCAAAAAAAGGTGAAGAGATTCTTGGATATGGAATCTTAGTTAATAGAAAAATTCGTTCTAAAAATGGTGTAGTCCTATATATGATTTCAAAGGATTCAGTACTCAAAAGTATAGAGATGATTGCTTTTAATGAACCGATGGAGTATCTGCCATCTACAAAATGGTTAAGTCAGTTTGATGAGCTAACAAGCGATAAAAAACTTCGTGTTGGTAAAGAGATAGCAACTATAACAGGGGCAACACTTAGTGCTAGAAGTGTAACAGATGGTTCAAGATTAGCTTTTGCTTTTTATGATGAGATTATTAAGGGCAAATAATGAGATTTACACTTATAAAAGATTTAAAAAAAGATGATTCTATGAGAGTTGTTCTTCTGGGTCTTTTAGTATTTATATTTTTTTATCTTATATCTGATATGTTTGTGAAATATAACAGTTTTGGAATATCTGCTTCTATGGTTGAACTAACTCTTTTTGGAGATGAAGAGGAGTTTCTTGACCCTATAACACAAGCCTCTTTTTTAGAGTTTATACATACAGAAATATTTTTTATAATGATGATTCTTCTTACACTTAGTGCCGTCTTTATAAGATTAGCTACAAGATCTAAAATAAACATTTTTCTAGTAAACTTAACAATGATAAGTGCTTTAGTTTCACTTATATCTTTAGCTTTCTCTTTTTATATATCGAGTTTTTTTATAAATTTTTATATTGTTACATTTTTTATGTGGCATATACTTAGTTTTTATATGAGTTTGTATTCATTGTGGCAACTAAAATGATAGAAGCATACAAAGAGGCAGTAGTTTATTTTATACTTTTTAGTTTACTTTTATTGGCAAGTAGTGTTGTGATTTTTGAACATAAGATAGGCTTTTCTAAAGAGGGTGTCTTAAATTACTATCTAGGTAACGAAGAGTTATTTATACCTGCTAAAAGTGGTGCAGGGATTTTCAAAATCATACTCCCACATATTTTTGTATTTGGATTATTTGCTATGGTGATTTTACATTTTGTTATTTTTACAAAACAAAAAACAAAAACAAAAAATCTTGCTTATTTACTTTTTATAAGTGCATTTTTAGAGATATTTACACCTCTTTTAATAATTAATGATTTTCATAGTTTTGCTTATCTTAAACTGTTGTCATTTTTTCTCTTTGAGATTTTAGTAATATATATTTTATATATACTATTTTTTAGTATAGTTTACGAGTAAATCATCGCTATATTTATATATGTTTTTACTTATCACTAGCTCCCCATCGCTTTGTAAAACTATATAAGCTAACTTTAAAGAATCTAAAAATTTATAAGCTTGTTTAAGAGGCATCACGCTAGAAGCTGTTGCATAAGCATCAATATCGCTATTTGTAAGGCTTGAGATGAGTGTTATAGATATAAATCTATTTTGAGATTCTTTAGTTTTTGGGTTTATGAGGTGGTTATGTTTTAGTGAATCTACATATCTATTGTAGTTTCCACTTGTACTGATAGAACTATTGTTTTTTTTTGTACGAAATGAGGCTAAAGTTTTATCTGAAAATGGGTCTTGTACATCAATAGAGCAGGTGGATAAACATCGTATATCGCCACTCGCTGCTATAATCCCCTTTTTTATATCTCTATTTATATAATAAGATGCAACTTTATCAACACCGAATCCTTTTCCCATACCACCTAAATCAACTTTAACACCATTTTCTAGGGAGGCTTTAAATCTGTCAAAATGTATCCCATTAAAATTTACTTTAGCATCCTCTTTTTCTTTTTTACTTGGAACTCTTTGTACTTGCCCAAATCTGTATAAATCTTTTGTGATTGAACCTATGCTTATGTCAAAATAACCTCTAGTCCTTTCATAGTAATATCTGCTAAGATTGAGTGCTTGGTATGTGTAGCTATCTATTTTTATCTCTCTTTGATGATTTAGTTTATAGATAGTAGCATTCTTGTTGTACGAAGATAGTGCTAAATTGAGATCGCTAAGTATCTCAAAACCATCCTCTATATACTCTTTATATTTTTCATCTAAGGAGATAGTAATAAAGGTACCCATCTCAACTTTAGTTCTAGTGTAAATATCTGCATTCAAGAGTACACTTATCATCATAAGTAAAAATATTAATTTTAGATACATCTATCTCCTAACTTAAGTACTGCTTAGTAATGATTATCATTATAATTTAAAATTAAGAAATATTATGTACAATTACGATAATCAATATCAATAAGGAATTATACATGAAACATAATAATAAAATAGTAGGCTCAGTAGTTGTAGCCGCACTTTTATCTTTAGGTGTTACAGGTTGTGGCAACGACACAAAAACTGTCGAGGTTGAAAAGATAGTTAAGGTAGAAAAGATTATAGGTGCTAATGCATCTATCACTGAGGCTAAAAAAAGTGCAGCATTAACAACTTATGCTGATATTGCTCTAGCAAACTATACAGATGCATTTAATGATGCAAAATTACTAGTAAATGCTATCGACTCCTTTACAGCAAAACCAACAGAATCAACTTTAAATGCAGCAAAAACAGCTTGGAAAACATCTCGTGAATCTTATGGTACAACAGAAATATTTAGATTATCAAATGGTCCTATTGATGCTGAAGAGGGTTTTGCAGCTTCTTGGGATGCACCAGAGGGGCAACTCAATGCTTGGCCATTAGATGAAAATATGATTGACTACACTACTGACGCTAGTGGTGCATTAACAAGTGGAAATATTATAGATACAGCAGGTAATTTTACTCCAAATGGTGGTGATACTGTTGATGTTACCACTATTACAAAAAATGCTATTGCAGATTTAAATGAAAATGGTGGAGATGCAAATGTTGCAACAGGTTACCATGCAGTTGAATTTTTACTATGGGGACAAGATCAAGATTATGCAGATTTTACAGCAGATACTGTAACAAATGGTGCTGGTGTAGCAGGTCAAAGAGCAGTAACAGATTTTACTTCAGCAGCTAACGCAAACAGAAGAATAGCTTACCTAAAAGCTTCAGCACAATTAATTGTTGATGATTTAGAAAAGATGGTAACAGCGTGGACTGATGAAGAAAACTCTTACCGTAGAGCATTTTTAGGAGATGGTAAAAATGCAATAGCAACAGACATAGCACTTAAACAAGTGTTTGCAGGTATGGGTACATTTATCAAATCAGAGTTAGCAAATGAGAGAATGGCAGTTGCAATTTTAACACCAAGTGAGGAGGATGAACATTCATGTTTTTCTGACAACACACATAGAGATATATCTACAAACTATCAAGGTTTTGTGAATGTACTTAAAGGTGAGTATAAAGGTGAATCTAAAGGGGAAAGTTTTTATTCTGTTTTAACAACTGACACAAAAGAGGGTTTAGATACTCTAATAACTTCAATAGATGCCAAAGTAAAATCTATGAATGATGCAGTTAGTGCTGGTGAAAACTTTGATTACCAAATCAAAGATGGAAGCGATAATAAAGCGAACCTTACAAATGCTAAAAACTCTATGAGAAGTTTAGGTGATACTATGGTTGATGTTGCTCGTGAATATGCAATCTCACTAAGTGCTAGTGATGTTCAAGATGGCGAAGAGACAGAGCTATAAAATGAAAATAATTATACCCTTAGCTATAACAGCCTTTTTGGCTGTTGGGTGTAGCGAAAAAACAAGCGATGAACATACGCAAGAGCAAACAGTTCTTAAAACAATAGCAAATATTCATACAAACAAAAGCTGTAAAATGGCTTTCTCTCAAACACAAAAACTTAATAATAAACAAGAAGATATTCAGATGCTAGGAAAAAGTTTTTTTACGATTCCATGGGTTGAAGCTCCAGCAGCAACGACAGCAAGAGATGGTTTAGGCCCTCTTTTTTCGGCAAACACTTGTATCCATTGTCATCCATATAACGGTGCTGGAGTTCCAACAGATTCAGATGGAAAAATTAGTCGTTCACTTGTTATGCGATTATCAATTAAAGCTGAAAAAAATATTAATAATGATTTAATGCTGAGAGATGGTTTCATCCCTGAGCCAACTTATGGTGGACAACTTAGTGTAAACGGAACATCAGATACACCCTATGAGGGGGTAGTAGATGTGACTTATTCAACGATTTTAGGGAAATATGATGATGGTTCAAGCTATCAACTTCAAAACCCACACTATACAATCTCAAATCTTCAATATGGCAACTTTGCTAAAAATACAAATATCGCTCCCCATATTGGTTTAGCTCTTGTTGGTCTTGGTGCTTTAGAGATGATAGATGAAAAAACTATTTTAGCTAAAGAGGATATTGAAGATAAGAATAAAGATGGCATTTCAGGAAAAGCAAACTGGGTTTATAACCCCGAAACAAATGCAACTGAATTGGGTCGTTTTACATGGAAAGCAGCATCTCCAAGTGTAAAAGTACAATCAGCAAATGCAGCCCATAACGATATGGGTCTTTCTAATCCACTATATCCTCAACATAATTGTACAGATAAGCAAGAGGAGTGCCAAAAAGCGATTCAGGGGCGATATGATTTTGACTTACCGATGCAAAGATTAGATGCAATCACTTTTTATCTCAAGAGTTTAAAAATTCCTTCGCAAAGAAAAACTGCAAACTTTGAAAAAGGTAAAGAGATATTTAATGATTTAGGATGTGTTAAATGCCATACCCCTAGTTATGATATATCTGATGGAAACAAAATTCACCCTTATAGTGACTTGTTACTTCACGATATGGGTGATGCACTTAGTGATGGTCATACGATGTTCAAAGCTGATGCAAATGAGTTTAGAACACCACCACTTTGGGGCTTAGGCTTGTATGAGAAAGTGTCAGGTAATACAGCACTTTTGCATGATGGACGAGCAAGAAGTATAGAAGAAGCGATTCTTTGGCACGGTGGGGAAGCAGAGAAACAAAAAGAATCTTTTAAAGCTTTAAGCAAAGAAAAAAGAGACTTTTTAGTTGAATTTATAAAAGGTATATGATGAAAAAAAACATAACTCTCTCTTTACTTCTAGTGACACTTCTAAGTGTCACAGGGTGTGATGATGAAAATGCCTACAATGGTCAAACAGGTTTAATAGGTGGAGGCTCTTCAACTGTTGAAACAACTGAGAATAGCTCACTGGAGAGTTCTATTATCTCTTTGTACTCTCTCATAAAAGAAGATAGTGCAAATGCTTATATAAACTCTTTAGAGATGCTACAAAGTTTAAATACTTTACAAAGTAATCCAAATGAGCTAACTCTTAGGGATGCTCAAACTGCTTTTAAAAAACTCACTCTTTCTTATAAAAGAGTTGAAACTTTTTATGTGGCTGGTGCAAACGATGCAAACATGAAAGATATAGCAGAGTTTTATATCGAGCAATATATAAAACAATCTAAAAATTATGATGTAGTTGCAGATTTAGATGCAGTTTTCTCTTCAAACAAAACTATTGTTAAAAATGACCTCAAAGGCTTAACTGCTTTAGAATATACACTTTTTGGTAATGCAGAATCTTTGAGTAGTTTAAATGAAAAAATGGACGAGAAGAGATTAGATTCAGCACTTATAATGGCTAATAATATTGTAAAAAGATTTAAAAGCATAGATGAGTATTATAAAGCAGATACTACTTTTTTAAGTGATTCAGATGCTGCAATAGGTACAACTTTGAATGTTTTAGTGCAACAAGCTTTTAACCTTCGTGAATGGCGAATAGGTGAACCAGCAGGATTTACCTTAAAATACAAAGATGACCCATCTACTTCAAGATTGGAATATCATAGAAGTTTAAACTCTTTAGAATCAATTAAAGAGATACTAGATACTCATAAAAAAATTATGAATAGTGGACTTAAAAATATAGCAATTTTAGGAAACTCTACGAGTGAGGCAGAAGCTATTTTAACTGCCATTGATGATGCTTTAGCTCTTTGTGAAACTTACCCATCTTCTTTGGTTGATGGTTTAGCAAATGATGAAACTTTTGAACTCTATGAGACTATACGGACACTTCAAAACAACTACACAGCACTTATAAATGCTCTTAATTTTAGACAAGATTTGCTAGAGGCTGATGGAGATTAGTATGGAGTTTTTAGGATTAGATTATATCTACACATCACATCAAAGAGTATTTTGGATATATCTTTTGAGTGCTTTTTTTATTGCGATGGTATATATGAGGTTTTTTCCTAAAACTTTACATGAGTATAAATATAGAACTATTTGGTGGCATAAATCGGCACAGATGGATTATAGATATTTTATGATTATTGCATTTATAAAAGTGGTGATTATTTTACCACTTATTTTGAGTTCTAAAGATATATCTCTTTGGCTAACTCTTTTTTTGCAAGAGGAGTTTGGTTTTAGAACACCTCTAGGTATCTCTAAGCAGAGCGTTGTGATTCTTTATACCCTCACTCTTTTTATAGTGGGTGATTTTACCCGTTATCTACTCCATAGAGCGATGCACTCCTTCACTTTTTTATGGGAGTTTCACAAGATACATCATAGTGCTGAGGTTTTAAACCCTCTTACATTTTATAGAGTGCATCCCTTAGAAAATATTTTATTTGGGATTCGTTATTCGCTAAGTGTAGGGATGGTTACGGGAGTTTTTATCTACTTTTTTGGAGCAAAGATTGGTTTAGTTGAGATAGTTGGTGCAAATATTTTTGTATTTGTAAGTGGTATTTTAGGTTCAAATTTGAGACATTCTCATATACCTTTGCGATATGGAGATAGTTTAGAAAAAATATTTATATCACCTTATCAACACCAACTACACCACTCTAAAGAGTTTACAGATAAAAATTTTGGTGGAACTTTGGCTATTTGGGATTATATGTTTAGCACACTAAGAATCGAAAAAACAAAAGTAAATATAGAGTATGGAATCAACGATTCTTATAACACAATAGCAGAGATGTTATTTAAACCATTTAACAAAAGGATGAGAGGATGAAAAAAATAGTTTTAAGTTTAGTAGCTTGTGCATCTTTAGCATTATCGGCTACTAATGAAGAGTTATACAAAGAAGTTATAAATCTCAAAAAAGAGATAAATGAGATGAAGGTATCTCAAGCAGAAAAAAATGATGCGATGCTTGAAGAGATTGCAAATTCATCTTATGATGATGGGGTGACTTATGAGAGTGTTAGCTCTTTGGGTGAAGCAGCCTCAAAGGTTTACCACTCTAACAATGAGGTTTCTATTGGTGGTTATGGAGAGTATAAATATAAAAAATACAATGGTTTTAAAAACTACGCTTCAGATACAGCCAACGACACAAGAAATAAGGGTGAATTTAACATAGTTAGATTTGTTCCTTATATCGGATACAACTTTAATGACTGGATTGTTATGAATACGGAGATTGAATTTGAAGATGGAGGTGCGAGAAGTGATGGTACTAAAAACTACAAATACGCAATAGTTGAGTTTTCCTATCTTGATTTTTTAATCGATGAAAAGTTTAATCTTCGTGTTGGTCATATCTTAGTTCCTTTTGGTTTAGTAAACCTTAACCATGAACCAGTGGCATACCTCACAAGTGATAGACCGATGATTGAGACTTTTATCATCCCATCTACTTGGCATACAAATGGGCTTTTAGTTCATGGAAAGTTTGAAGAGTTTTCTTACTACGGTGGATTTATAAGTTCACCTGATGCTGGTGGATTTGTAGAGGGGAGATATATTCAACAAGGTAGATTAGGTGCAAGGCAGTTTAGTGATGATTTGTCATTTGTACTTCGTGGTACTTATGATTTAGGTGATGGAATCAACATAGGTTCATCCCTAATGTATGGTAACTCTACTGCTTTAGTTGAATCTAAACCGGGAAGTGCAACAGGGCATAACTCTGATGCAAAAATAACTATGGGTATGGCAGAGGTACATGTAACATATAAAAATAATGGTTTTGATATTCAAGCTCTAGCAACGATTGCATACTTAGGTGGGGATGTTGATAAGTTGAGTGCCGATTTATCTAAAGAGATCTCATCAAGTGTAAATGGTCAATATATCACATTTGGGTATGACATATTTAACACACTAGATTTTAAACATAAGCTTTATGCTGTTGGTGAAGTTGAGAGATTAGATATGGATAGTTCAGGCGATACTTCAAATCCTGATGATAATAGATTCTATGAATACACAACAGGTTTCGCATATTTTCCAGACCCAAAAGTGGTTATAAAAGGGGAATATAAGATAAGAGATTATGCAGATAAAGCAACACTTGCAGATGAAAAATCATTTACACTAAGTGCTGGATTTATATTTTAAAAAGGGGATAATATGAAAGTTTTAATGAGTATAGCTGTTGCTAGTTTAGTGATGTTTAGTGGGTGTGGTGATGACAAAAAGAGTGTAGAGAAGATAAGCACAGAAGAAAAAAAGTTAATGAAAGCTGAACTAGGGGAAAAACTATTTTTTGATAAAAGTATATCAAGAGATAGAAAAACATCATGTTCAACTTGCCATGACCCTGAACATGGTTTTATAGATGCTAGGTTTTCTAAAGAGGGGGCAGATCAAAATATATTTGTTCATGGTGCTTTTTCAGTTGGCGATGATGATATAAGTTTAGGTGGAAGAAATGCACCAACAGCCTCGTATGCTAAATTTTCTCCAGAGTTTCATAAAAGAGAAGATGGTACATATAAAGGGGGACAATTCCACGATGGAAGAGCAGATTCTCTTCAAGTTCAAGCTGGTGGCCCACCTCTTGATGGTGCAGAGATGCAGATGGCAGATAAAAATGAAGTTATTGATAGAATCAAAGAAAATAGTGAGTATGTTGAGGTGTTTAAAAAACTTTATGGTACTGATATTTTTGATGATGTGGAAAAAAGTTATGATTCTATGGCAAATGCACTTGCTAAATTTGAAAAAACAGAACAATTTTCCCCTTTTGATTCTAAATATGATAGATATTTAGCTGGGGAATATTCCTTTACCCCTTTAGAAGATTTAGGCTACTCTCTGTTTTTCTCTCAACTCAACACAAACTGTGCAACTTGTCACACACTTAACTCATCAAGTGAAGCAAGTTCAAGAGAAACTTTTACAAATTATGAATATGAAAATATTGGAACACCTAGAAATATTGCGGCGATGGATGCTAGAGCAGCTCTTGGACTTCAAAGTGAAAGTGCAGTATTTGATGGACTTGGTGGAACTATTAAAAATACAGATGCAAATTATAAAGAGCATTTAGGAAAAACTAAAGTTCCAACACTAAGAAATATAGCCGTAACTGCCCCATATATGAACAATGGTGTATTTAAAGAGTTACGAACTGTTTTAGAGTTTTATGATCACATGGCAGGTTTAGGACATCATACAAACCCTGAAACAGGTGAAGCATGGGGTACAAATGATCATAGCCAAACGATTAACCATGCTGTTTTAGAAGCAACAAAAGAACTCTCAGATAACAAGATAAAAGCACTTGAAGCTTTTTTAAGAACTTTAACTGATGCAAAATATGAGCATCTGCTAAGTACATTAAAAGAGTAGAAATGATTTACATATCTTCTAAAGAGAGAATGAGTATAGATAAATTTAGAGCCGTTATATATAACTATATAAAAGAGAACAGATTGAAATATTCTGATCAAAGGGAGAGGGTATTGAAAATACTTTACTCCCAAAGTTACCCAGTAAGTATAGATTTTTTAGTAAAAAAGTTAAATGAAACAACAAAGGGCATTGGATACGCAACAGTATCAAGACAAATAAAATTTTTTCAAAAGTTAGATATGCTAGAGGTTGTTAACAAAATACCAAAAGGGTATCTTTTGAAAAAAAATGTGGATGATAGTCATATAGAG
>JAYEKJ010000076.1:0-2675 GCA_034660975.1 Campylobacterota bacterium | reverse complement strand
TAAAATGGGGTGAGATTATTGATAATTATACAAAAATTTATGGTTTAGATAATGAGATGCTTTCTTTTGTTAAAAAATCTCATTTAACTCAATACCTAGAAAATACCTCAAACAATAAGGGGGAGAAAAGTTTTGAAAACATCATATATCCCAAATCTCTTTTAGTAAGCTAATAGTGAAGGTTTTAACCTCAGCTTGTTCCTCAATGCCAATGAAACAAGCAAATTATTAGCCTCGAATAAATTCGAGATTCCGAACCTCGAATTTCAAACGCTAAAGCGTGACTTAGAAAAAACTAAATTTTTTTCTGTATTCGAGGCTAGAATCCTTATTTCATTGGCATTGCCTTGTTCTTAAAATCAATCTATTCTTTTAGCTAACTCTTTTTTATACTCTTTCATATCAAAATCTTTCATAGTTGAAACGCCACTATCTATCGCTGCTTGTGCTACTGCACTAGATACCTCCACTATAAGTCTTTTATCAAAAGGTTTTGGAATTATATAATCTGTGCCAAATTTGATTTTTTTACCATAAAGCTCACTTAAATATGCAGGAACATCTTTTCTTGCCAACTCAGCTAAAGCCTCTGCTGCTGCTATTTTCATCTCAATATTTATCTTTTTAGCACGAACATCCATCGCCCCTCTAAAGATAAATGGAAATCCTAAAACATTGTTCACTTGGTTGTCAAAATCACTTCTTCCAGTCGCCACAAGTGCATCAGCTCTAGCTTTTTTCACATCATCAGGAAAAATTTCAGGAGTGGGGTTCGCAAGAGCAAATACAATAGGATTCTCAGCCATCAGTTTAATATCTTCAACACTAAAAGTCCCCGGACGAGAAAGTCCTAAAACTACATCAGCCCCCTCAAATACCTCTGAGTGAGTTTTATAACCCTCAGTGATAAACTCCCTTTTGTATTTGTTTAAATCACTTCTACCACAATGAACAAGACCTTTAGAATCTAACATATGTATATTTTGAACACCTAAATGACGATAAAGTCTTGCACAAGAGATTGCAGCCGCTCCAGCTCCAACTACTACAATTTTTAAAGAATCTATTTTTTTATGGGTAATTTTACAAGCGTTGATAATCGCAGCAGCTGAGATAACAGCCGTACCATGTTGGTCATCATGCATCACAGGGATATCTAACTCCTCAACAAGTCGTCTCTCTATCTCAAAACACTCAGGTGATTCCAAGTCCTCTAAATTAATCCCACCAAAAGTTGGAGCGATTGCTGTTACAACTAAACAGAATCTATCTACACTATCAGTATCTACCTCTATATCAAAACTATCAAGACCAGAAAAGCTTTTAAATAAAACACCCTTCCCCTCCATCACAGGCTTAGAAGCTAAGGCACCAATATTACCAAGACCTAAAACTGCTGTTCCGTTTGAGATAACAGCTACAAGATTACCTTTTGCAGTGTATTTGTAAGCATCCTCTTTGTTTTTTTCTATTGCCAAACATGGAACTGCAACTCCCGGTGTATATGCAAGTGATAAATCTTTTTGAGTTACCACTGGTTTAGTTGTTTCTACTGAAATTTTTCCAGCTTTTGGAAACTGATGATAATCTAATGCTTCTTGATCTGTAACTGATACTTTTGACATGATATATGCTCCATAAATATTTTTTTAGAATTATATCTTTAATTGCATAAAACATTATTTTAGCTATAATTTATTAAGGGGTGCTTATGTTATATTTAAAACAATTAAAATTAACTTTTGTGATTTTATTATTAGCATTTTTTTTAAATGGGCTATCTGGTTTACCTGGTGGAGATTATATTGTTGATAATACAAGTGATTCTCAAAGCTGTGAAGGTGGTACCTCCTTTTATTCAACTATCCAAGATGCTGTTGATGCGAGTACCAATAATAGTACAATTTATATTTGTGATGGAACATATAACGAATTTATAACTGTTAATAAGAATGGTTTGTATATCAAGAAAAGTGTTGATGCTAGTGGTGAAGTTATTATCACAAACTCTAATAATATTTTTACCCTTGGTGATATAAATGATATTTTACTTGAATCTTTAACATTAAACTCAACTAACAAAGATGGGATAAAAGCTAATGATGTTGGAGGTGTAGCTATACAAAACTGTACAATTATTGCCGATGATGATGGAATTGATATTGATGGTGATATAGATGGCTTAATAATAATCGATACAAATATCACCTCAAGTGATAGTGCTATAACTATTGCTGGTAAAATAAAAGAGGAATTTAGTGTTTTAAACTCAATTCTTATTGCTCAAACTTATGGTACTAAAGTACTAGGAAGAGTAACTGGCAATCTGAAAATCTCTTCAACATCTATAACCACAACAAACAAAGATGGAATATACTTCTACAAAAGAGTTAATGATGATATAAATATCATCAACACCTCTATCACTGCCGGTGATGATGGGATAGAGTTTAGAGATATAATAAGAGGTAAAGTAGATATTTCAAATATTGAAATTGATGCTTATGATAATGGTATATATTTTCATGACGAGATTAGAGGTGGAATTAATATCACATCTGCGGTGATAACCACAGAATCTGATGTAGGTATAAAGTTTCTTGAGGATGTTGATAACTATTGTAATTTAGATCGATTGACAATTAACTCTTATGATCGTGGACTTTACTTTAATA
>JAYEKJ010000075.1:0-2693 GCA_034660975.1 Campylobacterota bacterium | reverse complement strand
GAATTAAATGAGATAATTAAACCACTAAAAGAAATATTTGATAAAGAAAAAGAAGTAGTTGATTTAGAGGCTTGTAAAAAAGCACATGAAGCTCAACTTACACATTATGCATTAACTTATATGATTCAATTTAAAAAACCTATTAAATGGTTAAGAGTTGAATTAGTTGTAAAGCCTGCAAAATCTAAAGTTGAAAACAAAACATACACTTCAAAACCAAGAGTATTTTCGTATGAATGGAAATTAACAGATAGAGCGTTAGTAGAAGCAGAGGAGCGTATTCAGAATATGATCTCTTTGATAGAGCTAGCACTTGATGGTGTTGATCCAATGTTGCTATTTAGACCAAATAATAATGGTTATATAGGACAAGAAACAGAAATACTGAAAGATGAATTAAGAGGTATGATAAAAATCATAGAGGATGAAAAGTCTTCTGGATCAAACTAACGAATCGAGTCAAGAGATTGCTAATCAAAGTTAGCTAACATCACTTACAAGAAACATCAGTTTGATTTAAGTTCAAATTATATCTAAAAATAAAATAATAAGCAATGCTTAAAAAGAAATTTCTAAGCATTGTGCCTAGTATTCTCTTTTTTTGCATTAAAAGTAACTTTAAATCTACTCGATTTATATAGTTTTTAATCTCTTTAAGGAGAATATCATGGGTGCTCTAATAAATGAAGTTGCTAATGCAACTGGAAATACAACAACTACAACAATCGTTGCTACTACTGGTAGCCAACCAACTAATTTTGAAACACTTTTTGATAGCAAGAAAGAATTACTTTCACGCATTTTGAGAAGTCAAGATGTAACACGCTTCATGAGTGTAACAGTACAACTAGCAAGTGATAAAAAACTAGCAAATTGTACTCCAGAAAGTTTAGTGGATTGCTTTATAGGTATTGCACAATATGACTTAGTGCCAGGAATTGGTGGTGAAGCATATGTAATAGGGTATAAAGATAAAGCTACTCTTCAAATAGGATATAAAGGCTATAAACAGCTTTTATATCGTGCTGGTTGGTCAGTAGTTGCACACCCTGTGTATAAATGTGATAACTTTATATATCGTATAGAAGGAGCAGAGACAATATCTTCATTAGAGCCTGATTTTATGGCTAGACAAGAAGATAATAAAGAGTGGGTTTTAAATAACCTAATTGGTGTTTATGTTGCTGCTAAAGACGATATGGATAGAAAACAGTATAGCTTTATCACGAGAAGAGTTATTGAAAAGCTTAGATTAACATCAGCAAATCAAATATACGCTTCACAATACACAAAACAAAGAGATAGAGAAAGAATTAACAACAAACAACCTATTGGAATTTGGGAAGACTGGTACGAGGAAATGGCAATAGCGAAAGCTGTTAAAAAATTCTCAAAATCTTTACCAATATCAGATCAAAGAGTAAAACAAGTTTTACATAATGATGATCAGATGGAGATAGGAAATAATGTTAATTTTGAAGCAGAAGCACAGCAGCAAATAAAAAGTACAGAGGTCACTAGTGATAACTATACTGATGCTATTATGCAACTTAAAGCTGCGGTGGAATCTTTAGGTTTTAACAGTACTGGACCTACGGAAAAAAATGGTAATTATTATATTAAAGCAACTCCTTTAAGAGATGATGCAAATTTTTCAGAATTAATGGAACTTGGTTTTTTAAATATTAATGGAAAAATAGTAATGAAAGTTACACACTTAATGTAGGTGACTATTATGAAATTTATAATTAATAAAATAGGTAACTGGTTAAGTGTAGATAAGAATGTTGCTGTATCTGAAACGGTTTTACCGTTTGGATTTCATGCAGTATGCAATGATGGGAATAACCTTTCTTTTACAAGAAGGAATTTGTTATGAGTAATCATATTCCGCATTATATCTATAACACTAGTGGGCTTATAATCGCACTTGGAAAAAGCAGAGATGCTTTTGATAAGCAGCTATGCAAACTTAGAAAAATTAAAAATATTCAAATCTCCAAAAGAAATGGTGGACTAGAATTATTTGATATTTTTTACTTCATGTTACCAGATAAAGAATTAAAAAAAATTTGTGAAGAAAATGACAATGCTTATGAGCTTAAATGCTCCACAAGTGGTCAATTTTATATAGATTTTAAATAGGAGAAAAAATAATGGTATATATAATATAAATGTTGAAATGATTATCAAATGGAAGTTTTCTATTCTTTTTGCTATAATTATGCTATTAGTTAGCTTATGGCTCTTTGATGAAAAAGGAGATGAAAATGGAAATTAATATAGGCACTATTATTGGTATTAGTATGATGGGATTTGCAATAATCCTTGCTATTGGTAAATATCAATATGAAGCAGATAATCATTAATGTTGATACATTTATTGATGATGAAGTAAGATAAAATAAATCCCCTAAATAATTTAAACTGTTAAGTTTAAAAACTGATTAAGTTCAGAGGGATTTTTAATGCTAAAAAATAAGTAAATAAGCTCATTATAGAGTTTTTAACCACTTAGGTAACACTAAGTATGGCTAGGAACTCTTTTGAGTTTCCTATGTCTATTAACTAGTCAAAAGGACTTATTATGGAATCAGAAATCTTTACAGAAAATGGAAATTTAAGATGTTCCGATTAATATTAATTCTATCTATAACTTTAACTATTTTTATCATGATTGGTATTTTTTATCT
>JAYEKJ010000074.1:0-2695 GCA_034660975.1 Campylobacterota bacterium | reverse complement strand
AT
This sequence comes from Campylobacterota bacterium, assembly GCA_034660975.1. Classification (GTDB taxonomy): domain Bacteria; phylum Campylobacterota; class Campylobacteria; order Campylobacterales; family Sulfurimonadaceae; genus Sulfurimonas. Next base: position 2,693 of record JAYEKJ010000074.1, on the reverse strand, counting down.
CAACTCAATTGGATTCTTAAACACAGTTTTACTCTCAATACCCATAGAGTTATTTATCTGCATTCGACAAGCACTACACTCTGCACTTACAACTTCAGCTTCAGTCTCTTTAATCATTGCAGCTTTTGGGATTCCAGCTGCTTTAGCGAAGTGGTATTTTTCACTTTGCATCGTTACACCACCAAACCCACAACAAGAGTTTGGATCTGCCATCTCTACTATGTTATAGTTCTTTCTTATCAAATTTCTTGGTTCAGCATGAACACCCTGCATTTTTCTAGCATGACAAGGGTCGTGATATGTAACTATATTTGGTAGCTGTTTTTTTGAAGCTAGTAGTTGCTCTAAGTGAGTGTGGTTTTGTAACCACTCGGTAGCCATAAAAATTTTATCTTTTATCGCAATTGCTCTTACTTTCCACTCTGCTTGGTCATGGAAAAAATGTTCATAGTCGATTTTAAGCATCGCTGAACAAGTTGCCTCTGGAACGATGATAGCTTCTATATCGTCTCCGAAACTCTCAAAATACTCGATATTATGTTTTGCATTTGCATCAACAGTATCAAAATCACCTGTAAAATAAGCTGGAGCTGAACAACATTTTTGATCTTTTGCTAAAAATGCATCTATCTCTAAAGCCTTAAGAATCTCTAAAAGTCCATCTCCAACATCTTTATAATTATAATTACTCAGACACCCGATAAAAATAGCTACTTTTCTTTTTCCACCATTATCTATATTCTCTTTATGGGAGTTTAAAAATGATTTTCTTCTTAAACTAGGTAGAACCCTATCTGTTTTTAACATAGGCAAATTAAATCTTGAACTCATAGAATCTATGTCAGATTTGATTTTAAAGCCACAAGTTTGAAATGTCCAACCTAGTTTAAAAGCTAAGTCATTCATCCAACGGTGACGAAGAAGTAAAAAGAATGCTTTTTTATACCAAGCGATTCCATATTTTTTTGCTATGTCTGAGCGAACTTGCTCTATCACCATATCAGTTGGGAGTGATTTTGGACAAACCTCCACACAAGCTGTACATAAAAAACAAGATTCAAAAATAGATTTTACATTCTCATCTAACTCTAGTTTTCCTCTTTGGTAAGCTCCAAGTAGGTCTAAAAATCCACGAGGAGAGGTTACCTCATCTGCATTTACATTGTGAATCGTACAAACGGGGATACATTTTCCACACTTTATACAATCATCGGTAATATTTGCATAATCAAATATATCGTGTATCTCTTTATTTTCCATCTATATCGTCTTTGAAAATGTTTTTTTACTTGCACTATGCTTTTTCATATAAGCATCAAAAGGCATAGCAATATTTCTTATAAGAAGTGTACCTGTTTCACTACAAGCTATATGATTCTCATCCATAGTTAATAACTCCTCCTCTGCAAAAGGTTTTAAAGCTTCAATAGCATCTGCAAAATAAGTTTTAAACTCTATGTTAAAAAGTTTCTCAAATCTTCTTATATCAAGTTTAAAGTTACTCATCAGCTCCATGATCACATATTGACGAATTTGATCATCTTCGTTTAAAACTACACCTCTCTCAAAAGGGAGTTTTCCAGCATCAATAGCTTTTTCATAAGATGGCATATCTTTAAAATTTTGATTATAAGAATCTACACCCTCACCTATCGAGGTCAAACCAACACCTATCAAGTCAGCTCCACCTTTAGTTGTGTAACCTTGGAAATTTCTATGAAGTTCCCCTTTCTCAATCGCTTTAAAGAGTTCATCTTCAGGTTTAGCAAAGTGATCCATCCCTATCATTTTATATCCGTGAGAAGTTAAAAAGTCGATAGTGTATTGCATGATATGAAGTTTTTCATCAGGTAATGGAAGCGTTGTCTCATCTATCTTTCTCATAGTCTTTTTCATCCATGGAACATGGGCATAGTTAAACACTGCGAATCTATCAGGATCAAGAGTAAGTGACAACTCAAGAGTCTCTTTAAATGTTTCAAGGTTTTGATAAGGAAGACCATATATAAGATCGACATTTACAGAAACCATATTGTACTTTCTTGCTAAATCCATCGCATTTTTTGTGATGTTATATGATTGCACACGGTGAACAGCTACTTGCACTTTTTCATTAAAATCTTGGATTCCAAAACTTACACGGTTAAATCCAGCTTCACTCATCACTCGCATCTGATCTTCATCAATATGACGAGGGTCTATTTCACAACTAATCTCTGCACCATCTATAAAGTTTGGAAAATGAGATTTGATAGATTCTATAATCTCCCCCAATTGAGAAGCACTAAAAAATGTTGGAGTACCACCACCAAAGTGCATCTGAATCACTTCACGATTACAATCAAGATGCTTTGATAAAATCTCTAACTCTCTTTTTAGATAATCCATATAACGAAGCATCTTATCCTCTTTAGAGGTGAAAACAACATTACATCCACAAAAGTAACAAGCATTTCTGCAAAAAGGTAGGTGAAAGTATAAGCTAATTGGGCGAGAACTATCTCGATTCTCTATCTTTTTAATATACTCATCATACTCATAAGCAGCACTAAATTCTAAGGCTGTTGGGTAAGAAGTATAACGAGGTCCTGGTTTTGAGTAAGAAGTAAATTTTGCAAAATCTAACATATTTATAATCCATATTTTAGTTAATTATCGCGATTATCTCTAAAAAAGGTTGAAGAAGTGATAAA
>JAYEKJ010000073.1:10826-37991 GCA_034660975.1 Campylobacterota bacterium | reverse complement strand
CATCCATATGTTTTATATTAACCCCTTTGCCATCTTCACATATTGTTGACCAAACATGGATATATTGCATCTGTTTTTGCCATTAAAATTGCTATATAAATAAGTGTAATTGCAATTGTAGCTATATTATTCAATGGACCAATCTCATCAGTTACTTCGACAATTATCTCATTTAGACACTGTGTATGATAAGAATAAAAAAGAGAATAAAATGGCTTAAAGAAGAGTTGAAATTTAGTCTAAAAAATGATGATGAAATGAATGAGATAGATAGGATTCTGGATGATGAATAACTTTAAACCTAAAAAATAAACAAGCTTATAAATATCTAAAAGAGCAATTGATACTGTTTCAAAAAGAGGAAAAAAAAGTATATGTTGTTGAATAAAAAAATTCTTATTTTAAAAGATTCATAAATATTTTATTTAGATCTTTAAAAAGATGTAAACCTCATTTTGAGGTTTACCGGTATATAACTTATAAACGAGCGTAATTAACGCTTAAACAAGCATCTAAAGAGCTTAATTCTTTAAGTGCAACATCATTAACAACATCATCAACTAAGATAACTGCTAATGCTTGAGAATCATTGTTTCTTGATAATGAAAAATCTGCTATATTTACACTATTCTTTGCTAGTGTTGAGCCTATATTACCAATAACACCTGGTACATCAGAGTTTTTAAATAAAATCATATCACCACTTAATGGTACTTCAATATCAAAACCATCAATAGCTACAATTCTTTTAACACCATCATCAAAGATAGTTGCAGAGATACTTGTAGTACCCTCAGCAGTTGTAAGTTTTACAGTTATAAGATTTTTAAACACTGAAGAATCAGCTAAAGCTTCTGATTCAATTTTAATACCTTTCTCTTTTGCAACAAAATCAGCATTTACATAATTGATAGTATCATCACTATTTTGGCTCATTGCGCCAACTGCCACAAAAGTGGAAAGAGAATCAACATAAGAAGCAATATCACCATGACCACTTACTTTGATAGCGATGATTTGAGATTTATTAATTTGAGATTCTAAGAATCCAATTTTTTGTCCCATCTCTAAAAATGGCTTAACAAATGGTGGTATTTTTGATTCATCAATTGGTAAATTCATAGCATGAGCAAAAGAGATACCTTTAGCCGCTTCTATCGCATTTGTAGCAGCTTGAGTTCCAATATTATACTGAGATTCAAATGTGTTAGCACCAAGGTGTGGAGATACACAAATATTATCAAGTTCAAGTAAAGGATGATCTGTTGCAGGTTCTTTCGTAAATACATCAATACCAGCAAAACGAATTTTTTTGCTTTTTAGACCATTGAAAAGTGCCTCTTCATTGTAAAGACCACCTCTGGCACAGTTGATTAAAACTACACCATCTTTCATCTTAGCAATCTCTTCTTCACCAATTATATTTAAAGTCTCCTGATTTTTAGGAGTGTGGATAGTGATAATATCACATGCTAAAATATCTTCAAAGTTTTTAGTATATGTCATATCACAATCTGTAACTTTTGATGGATGGATATATGGATCAAAAGCCACAATATCCATCTCAAAAGATTGTGCGCGTTTTGCTACACGAGAACCAATATTACCAAAACCGATAACACCAAGTTTTTTCCCTTTCATCTCATGTCCATACCATTTCTCTCTTTTCCAGATTCTTTGGTTTTTAAGATGATCATGAGAGTATGGAAACATTCTCATACATGAAAGCATATGTGTCATAGTTAATTCTACTGCAGCGATAGTATTTGCTGTTGGCACATTCATAACAATAATACCCTCTTTTGAACATCCTGGTATATCTACATTATCAACACCAACACCAGCACGAACAATCGCTTTCATATTTTTTGCTTGAGCAATAAATTTAGTATCAACATCAGTTGAACTTCTTGTAATTGCTACATCTGCTGTTGGAATAATTTTTTCTATCAACTCTGCCTTATCAACATCTGCTGCCATGATGAAATTAATATTTTCATCATTCTCAAGCATTTTAAGCCCAGCTTCATGAATATGATCACAAACTACTACTGTATATTTCTGCATTTATATGTCCTCTTTATATGGCTTAACACTAGCCAAAATTTGATAATTTTTTAAAACTCGAACAAGAGAGTTTAATTTCTTGATATTTTTTGAATAAATAAATAATTCTACACTATTAACTTCTCGTTTGAGATAATACCTTAGTTTATGTTGTTTTAACTCTTCTTTAAGACAAAAAAGTTGATAAGGATCCAAGATTGGAGCTGAAAGTTTATATAAAGTGCTACTAATCACTTTATCTATTAAGTCAACCTCTACATACACCTCTTCAACTGGATAAAAATATCCTAACTGTTCAGCCTTAGAAAAATGATTTAACCAAACTTTTTTTGGTTTTTTTGTAACAACTTCACTAATATGGGTTAATGGTTCAGAATTATCTATTTTTTCAGTAGAGTTTATAGATATAAGAAATAAGATAATAAAAACAGCCACTCCTATCGCTAGGAGTGGTGCAAACCACTTTAGAAGCTTCTGCATCTGCTTAAAATCTTATGCATTTATTTACTTGATTTTATCTTTAATCAAATCACCTAAAGAGTGTGATGTATTATCATTAATCTCTTCAAGAATTGCTTGACTTTTAATATAGTCTAATTTTTTTACAGATAAACGGATACGATCTCTACGAGTATCAATTACAGCAATTGCTGCTTCAATCTCTTGACCTGATTCTAACTCTTCTTTTACAAGTGGAGTTAAATCTTCATCACGAATTAATGCATCAACACCATCTTCTAAAGATACAAATACTCCAAAATCTTTAATGTCACGGATAGTTCCTGTAACAACAGAGTTTACTTTATGAGTTGTAGCAAATTTATCAATAGGAGACTCTAAAAGAGTTTTTCTATTTAAAGATATTTTTTGATCTTCTGAATTGATTTTAGCAATTTTAACTTCAATCTCTTCACCAGATTTTAAAACATCTTTACATTTAGTATTTTTTTCCCAAGAGATATCTTGATTATGTAAAAGACCTTCAACACCAGCAATTCTTACAAATGCACCAAAGTCAGTAAGTGAAGTGATAGTTCCAGTTACAACATCACCCTCATTGTAGTTCTTTAAGAACTCATCAAATGGTTTTGGTAATAATCTTTTAAGGGATACTCTTAATTTATGAGTTTTTGAATTAATTTCAATAACTTCAACATCAATCTCTTCACCAACTGTTAAATAATCATTAGGATTTTTAACATTTTTGTTCCAAGTGATTTCTGAAATATGTAAGAAACCTTCAATATCATTTCCAAGATCAACAAATACACCATATGCTTCAATATTTGAAACAGTTACAGTAATTGTATCACCTTCATCTAATTCAGACTCAACTTCTGCCCAAGGATCTGGAAGAACAGCTTTGATAGATAAAGAAAGGTGTCTTTTATCTTTGTCATAAGAGATAGCTTTAACAGTTACTGTATCACCCTCTTTATAAAGTTTAGATGGATTTACTGGACCTTTGTAGCTAATTTCATTGTAGTGAACTAAACCATCAACACCACCAACATCTACGAACATACCGTAACTAGTGATTTTTTTGATAGTACCTTCAACAACAACATCATCTTCCATTAGTTTGTCAATGATCTCTTTTTTTCTTTTTCTCTCTTCATTAAAAAGTTTACGACGAGAAACAACAATTGAGTTCTCTTCTGCATCTATTTTAACAACCTGAGCTTTGATTTTACGACCAACTACATCATCAGTGTCTTTAAAAGCAGCTAATGAACGAGGCATAAAGAAAGAAACATCATCAGCTTCTACTACATAACCACCACGGTTTTTCTTAGTAATGATACCTTCAATAATTACATCTTCGAAGTCTTCTTTATTTGCATCAATAAATTCAATAGTCTTTTGTTGCTCTAAAACTTTTTTATAAGAAATTTTAGGACGCTCATTATAGTATCCCATTACCATTACATTAATTTTATCGCCAGTATTAAAAAGACGCTCACCATCAACTGTGATCTCATCAAGATTAATAATACCCTCAAGCTTATCGCCTACACCAACTAATGCTCTATTCTCATCCTCTTGGATCTCAACAACCTCGCCCTCTACGATGCGACTTGTTTCTTGCTTTTTTTCACTTGCAGCAAACATCTCTGCAAAATTTTCTTCTTCTTCAAATGATTCGTTATCGAACGCCATTACCTATCCTCTGTACATAAATATTGCGTGATTATATCCAAATAATAATTATTTAGATATTAAAGATAGGTAAATGTTAGATAATTATAGAAATTACTTAAAATATCAACTAATTATGCAGTTTTTTTGGATTGAAACTATAACATTTTGTATAATCCAATCAGGGGTAGATGCTCCAGCACTAATTCCACAAAAGTTTTTATTTTTAAACCAGGAAAAATCTAAATCATTTTCATCTTCTATATGATAACTATCTATGCAATTTTCATTAGATATGCTAAATAGTTGTTTAGTATTAGAAGAATTTTTTCCACCGACAACTATCATAACATCTGCTTTTTTAGAAATTTTTCTTACAGCTTCTTGATTCTCAAATGTTGCATTACAGATTGTATTAAACACTCTAACCTCTTTGTGTCGAGGGATAAGATAATTTGCTATCTCTATATAGTCTTCAACTCTTCTCGTAGTTTGAGCAACTAATGCTACTCTCTCTCCCAATTTTAAATCTTCTAGCTCTTTTGGGGATGTAACTACAATTGCACCATAAGTAGCATAACTTTTAACACCTTTAATCTCAGGATGAGCCTCATCACCAAAAATAATTATAGAATAACCATCTTCACTCATCTCTTGGCAAATTTGTTGTGGTTTTGTTACATAAGGACATGTTGCATCAACCACATCTACACTATTTTCTTTTAATTCACGCAACTCATTTTTGGGTATCCCATGAGTACGAACTATTGCTTTATCACCAGATTTAAAACTTTTATGATTGTCTGTAAGACCTACTTTAAAATCTTTTTCTAATCTTGCTATCTCTTTTGAGTTATGAATAAGTGGTCCATAAGTAGAGGAGTCTCTATTTTCCTCCGCTATTTTTATAGCTCTTTTAACACCAAAACAAAAGCCATAACTCTCAGCAAGTTTTATAATCATTTTGTAAACTCTAACTTAGTAATCTTACTTAATAGATCAAAGAAATTTGGAAAAGATGTATTTATACAATCTAAGTCTGTGACTTTCATTCCACATTTAAGCCCTGCAATAATAAAACTCATAGCTATTCTGTGATCACCATCACTATCAATTGTACTACTTTTTAAAATGCCGCCTTTTACAGTGTAGCCATCTTTATATTCAGTAATCTCAATCCCACAAGATTCTAAACCATTTACAACAGTTGAGATTCTATCGCTCTCTTTAACCCGAAGCTCCTCAGCATTTTTTACAACACTAACACCATCGGCACAAGCAAAGGCAATAGATAAAGCCGGAAGTTCATCAATTAACCAAGAGATATTATTTTCAATTGTAATAGCTTTAAGAGGAGCATATTTAACAGAAATATTTCCAATAGGTTCATACTTATCGCTTGTTAACTCATAAGTGATATTTGCACCCATTCTCTCTAAAGCTTTAAACGCTTCGATTCTTGTTTCATTCAGAGTTACACCCTCTAAGACTATATCTGAGTTGGGTGTAATAGCAGCAGCTACTGCAAAGAAAAAAGCACTTGAAGGATCAGCAGGTACTCTGATAGTAAGTGGAGACAAAAGCTCTTTCATAGGAGATATTGTAGTTTTAAGTCCATCTACACTTATATCTGCACCCATCCCTTTTAACATTCTTTCTGTATGGTCGCGAGATAATTCAGGCTCTGTATATGTACAAATACCATCAGCTCTTAAAGCTGCTAAAATCATACAAGATTTTACCTGCGCTGAAGCAATTTTAGAATCATAACTAAAGGCACTAAGTGATGCACCACGAATACTAAGTGGAGCTAAATTAGAATCGTCTCTACCATCAAATTTTGCACCAATATCTCGCAATGGTTGTGTAACTCTTTTCATTGGACGAGAACGAAGATATTTATCACCAGTTAAAACAAAATGACCGTTTGCTGAACTTAGTAATCCACAAAAAAGTCTCATGCCTGTTCCAGAGTTTCCACAATCTAAAATTTCAAAAGGCTCTTTTATCCCATCTGAAGAAATTTTAATAACTTTACCATCATCTTCAACTTTAGCACCTAGGTTTTTCACTATTTCTAAAGAGTTTAAGGTATCTTCAGCTCTTAAAAAATTTGTAATCTCACTAGTTCCACTTGCTAACATTGAAAACATTACACTACGATGAGAGATTGACTTATCAGGTGCAATCTCTGAAATTTGTAGTGAAAATTCCTTACACTGTGTAATCTTAACTAAACTCATCTAAGTCCAATCCCTAATTCACTATTGAGTGAACTTAAAATTGCATCCATAGATGAAGTTATATCTTCCTCTTCTAAGGTTTTTGTAGAAGATTGTAAAGCAAATCTGATAGATAAGCTCATATCATCACCAAGAGTTTCATCACTATATCTATCTACTGGATAAAAATTAATTAACTCATCAGTTCTATTTGCATCTATAATATCTTTAACTTTAGAGTAGCTCATATCTTTTGGCATAATGATACTTAGGTCTCTAAAAGAGATCTGATATTTTGAACTTGGTGTAGCTGTTTTAAGTCCATAAGGTAATTTTGAAAAATCTAATTCACAAAGGTATGTTACCTCTAAATCATAATCATCCTCAACATTTGGATGAACTCTAAAAAGTTCACCTATAACTTCACCTTGAACAACCACCTCTGCACTCTGATATATATGAGATAATGTATGTTTAGTTTGATACTCTCTAAGCTCAAACTCTCCAATTACATCAGATACTTTTTGAGAAAATATGGAAAAATCAACCTTACTCGGTTTGCCAGAATTTCCAAGAGATTCTTTCTCTTTATCTCCACTCCAAAGCATTGCCATTTTTATTGATTCTTCTCTTTTAGAATTAAAAACTGAACCAACTTCAAAAAGTTTAATAGATGCATAACCATTTTTTTTATTTAAAGATGCTGCTTTTAGCAATCCTGTTAAGAGTGTAGGTCTCAAGGTATCAAGTGTATTTACAATAGGGTTTAAAAGTCCTATCTCTTCTGGAATAGTTTCAAAACCATATTTAGTAAGTGTTTTTTCCTCATCAAATACAAAATGGATAGATTCAAAGAATCCACTTTGAGCTATACGATATCTATAAATAGATTTTTTCTTATACTCAAAATAATCATCTTCTAATTTATTCTCTTCAGTTAGAATAAATGGTTTTGATGGAATATTGTCTATCCCAACAAGACGAACAATCTCTTCAACTATATCTTGTTTATGTACTATATCATGGCGATACTGAGGTACTGTAACTACAATGTTGTCAGATAATGATTTTGATGTATCAAAACCTAAGTTTTTCAAGATTTTACCAATCTTGATTTTATCAATTTTTGCACCAATAATATCATCTATCTCTTGCTTTGTAATTGTAATTATTTTCTCTTCATGCTCTTCACAAACCTCAATTGTACCACCAAATACAGATGAATCAGAATTATGTTCAATTAAATTTAAACAGAATTCAATCCCTTGATTTAACTCTGGTTCACTACCTCTTGAAGTTTTATAAAACATAGGGCCAGATTCTATTTTATTTATTGACATCTTTTTTGAGATAATATCTGGTGGGATATAGCTAGCTTCTAATAAAACTATACCCTCATCATAAGTTACTTTTGATGCATCTTCTTGAATTATACCAACTGTTGAAGCTTTTTTATCTGCTGATATAACAGCGTAACCATTATCATCTTCTTTTAATCTGATTTTTGCCATTGTTTCATTTTTAGCACAGAAAAAACTATAATCATAAGCTCTGAGTATTACACCACTACTCTGTGTAGTATAAAGCATGATAGATTCTATATCAGTATCTCTCTTGTCTTCAATTTGAGCCAAACGAAGTCTAACAATTAAAGGAAGTTTTAAATCTTTAAGTTCAATTGCTCTATAACGAAGATCGACATCTAATACTTTATCATGTGAAATAGATAATATTCTACCTATCCCAATTCTTCTCTCTTCATTATCATTAAAAGCATTTTTGATGATTGGTCTGTCATATGCAGCGCTTAAATCTCTAGCAACTCCACGAACACTTAAACAATCACCTCTATTTGCTGTCAACTCTATCTCAATCAAGTCATCATTAAAAATAGGATTCTCAGAAACCTCTTGACCTAGTTCATATTTGCCCATACTAGAATCTAACTCTAAAATTCCATCTTGACAATCTTCTAGACCAATTTCACTTGCTGAACAGATCATCCCTTCACTATCAACACCTCTTAGTTTAACAGGTTTGATAACTAATCCTGATGGCATTGTTGCACCAATTGTAGCAACAACTACATCAAGTCCTAATCTGACATTTGAAGCACCACATACAATTTGACGAACACTTGACCCAATATCTACTTTACAAACATTTAGCTTATCAGCATCTGGATGTTTTTCACACTCTATAACTTTACCAAATAGTATTTTTTTTGGTATGCTATAAGATTTAATTCTATCAACCTCTAAACCTATAGAGTTGAATGTTTTTGCTAAATCATCAGTGGAGATATCACTTAAATCAATCCACTCATTTAACCAACTTCTAGTAATTATCATTGAAACTGCTCCAACAATTTAATATCTCCCTCAAATAAAGAACGAAGATCTCCAATCTGATGAATTAACATCGCAAATCTTTCAACACCTAAGCCAAAAGCGTATCCACTTACATTTTTGTATTTAACAGCTTCGAATACATTAGGATCAACAATTCCACAACCTAATACCTCTAACCATCCAGTTTTTGAACATACTCTACACCCTTTACCTTTACAAAATACACATGAGATATCTACTTCTGCTGAAGGCTCTGTGAAAGGGAAGAAAGATGGGCGGAAACGAACCTCAATATCACCAAACATAAATTTTAAAAAATCTTCTAAAATGTATTTTAAATTAGCAAAAGAAACTTTACCTTTTTCATCTACTAAAAGACCCTCAATTTGATGAAACATTGGCGTATGTGTAATATCATAATCACGACGAAACACTGCACCTGGTGCTATCATACGGATAGGTGGCGTAGTACTCATCATCGTTCTAATCTGAACTGGTGATGTATGTGTACGAAGAAGCATCTCATCTTTAAAATAAAATGTATCTTGCATATCACGAGCTGGATGGTACTTTGGTAGATTTAATGCTTCGAAATTATTAAAATCATCCTCAACCATTTCACCTGTTTTAACTGCAAAATTCATTGCTGAGAAATACTCAACAATTCTATCCATTGTCTCCATCACAGGATGCAATGCACCAGCTTGACTTTTAGAACTATAAAGTGAAACATCAATAGCTTCCGCTTTCATAGCCTCTTGAAGGGCTAGTGTTTGTAGTGTTATCTTTTTAGCAGTAAACTCATTCATAAGAGTTGATTTATGTGTGTTTAAATCTTTCGCTATTTGTGCTTTTTGATCGTTTGGGGCAGTTTTCATTTTAGCAAACTCTTGTGCTAAAACACCTTTTTTCCCAAACACAGATAAACGAATCTCTTCAAGAGAGTCTACGCTCTGTGCTTCATTTATTTTATCGTACCATTCTTTCAATAGAATCACCCATAATTGTAAAATTTTGAGCGATTATATAAGAATTAGTATTATAAGTAGCTTCATGTTAAATTTATATGCTACAATTATAATAAATACTCGACAAAAAAAGGAAATTAAAATGTGTCTATTTTGTAAAATTGTAAAAAAAGAGATTCCATCAAATATTATTTTAGAGGATGATGATTTTTTAGCATTTCATGATATAAACCCTAAGGCTCCAGTTCATATATTGGCTATCCCTAAAATTCATTTTGATAGTTTTAATGATGTAACACCTGAAATAATGTCAAAAATGACATCATTTATGCAAAAAGTTGCAAATGAAGTTAATATTGAAAAAAGTGGTTATAGAGTTATTACAAATGTTGGTGAAAATGGTGGTCAAGAGGTTGGACACCTACATTTTCACATATTAGGTGGCGCAAAACTAAAATGGGGGCACTTTAGTGATGCTGATACAAAAGGTCATTTTTAAGGATTTCGTATGTTAAAACATATACTTATAGCAACTTCATTATCATGTTTATTGCTTGGACAAACTCTTCAGGAGTATAAAAATCAACAAACACAGGGTTATCAAACATTTAAAAAATCTCAAGAAGATGGTTTTAAAGCTTATCAAAAAGAGCAAATAGAAGCATTTAATGATTATAAAAAAGAGTTGAGTAAATTTTGGGATAAACCTGAGATGTCAACTAAAAAAAGCTGGGTATCTTATGCTAAAGATAAAAAAACAAAAACAAATGTAGATTTTGAAAAAGAAACGATTATCGTACAAACAATTGCATCATCTGCAAAAGAAGCAAAAGAAAACCTCCAAATTGCTTTGGCTAAAGCTGTAACAATAGATACAAAAACTGTACAAGAAACAGATCCACTAGAAAAAATAATTGCTAAAATTAAAAAACCTAGTGGAGTGGTTAATTCTAAGGTAAAAGCTGAACCTATTTTATCTACTGTTATTTTTAAAAAACCACCCACTAGAACAAGTGTTAGAACTTATGTAGATAAGCATATTTCAACTCCTAGTATTAAGGTTGAAAAATCAAATAAAATAAAACACTCAAATGTATATAGTGTGTCAGTGAAAATGCCAGCAAACTCGATGGTAAAAAGATCGAAAATCTACCATCAACGGATAAAGGAGAACTCAAAAATTCAAAAACTTCCAATGCCATTAGTTTTTGCGATTATGCACTCTGAGAGTAACTTTAATCCAAGAGCAAGATCACATATTCCAGCATTTGGACTGATGCAAATTGTTCCTAAAACTGCTGGTATAGATTCATACAACTATCTATATAAAAAGAAAAAATTAGTAACTGGTTCTTACCTATATGATAGCACTAACAATATAAAAATGGGTACTGCTTATCTTCATATTTTATATTACCGTTATCTAAGAAAAATTAAAGATCCAGATAGTAGGCTGTATTGTACAATAGCAGCTTATAATACTGGGGCAGGAAACATCGCTTATGCTTTTACAAAAAAGTACAATATGAATAAAGCTGCACCACTTATAAACGCTATGACACCTAAAGAGGTATACACAAAATTGTTGAAAGATTTAAGATGGGATGAGCCTAAACACTATCTAAAAAAAGTTTCTAAAAGAATGAGCCAATACAAAAAAGTATATGGGATATAAAATAAAATTCTAAAAGTTAAAATACTTTTAGAATTTTATATTTTAAGCTGGACAACCAGCGATATCACCCATATCTATATTTGAACCACCACCAGAAATCATCTCTTCATTCTCTTTAATAAGTGTTCCATTATGTGTAATAGAATAAGTTATTTTAGTTGTATCACGGATAGTATTAATAGTTGAACAATAAGTCTCTAGTGAAGCCATTACCCAACGACCAGCAGTTACATCATCACCATCTGAATTAAAGCTATATGTTAAATGAAGAGTATCAAATTTACATGGATGAGAATCAGCTCTTACAACATCCCCATCAACTTCTAAATTAGTTACGGTTTTGCCCTGATTCTTCGGTATAAGGATAATATCGGTAGCACTACAAGTTATAAGTCCAGCTAAGAAATACTCAACTGGGGAGATAACTGGACAATCAATTACAAAACTACTTTTAGCAGTTTTAGCTTCAAACTTCATCCCATCTTGATGGGAAATACTTACTTTCATTTTAATTAACCTTTTAGATAGTTTTTAAAATATTCTAACTGCTCTAGTGTTCTTGAAGTTGAAGTTCCACCTGCTGAAGTTCTTGCATTCATAGAGTGTCTAAGACCTAAATACTCTATAACATCCTCATTGATTCTATCATCAATCTCTTTAAGATATTTAAAATCCATTTTTGATAAATCAACATTTATCTCTTCACCCTTAGCTACTGCACGACCAGTAATAAAGTGAGCCTCTCTAAAAGGGATATCACATTTTTCAACTAAATAATCTGCTAAATCAGTGGCACTTAGATGCCCAATAGCACAAGCAGATTCCATATTTTTTGATTTTACTTCCATAGTTTTTATTGCTTCTTTAAGAATCTCAAGTGAAATCTCAGCAGTCTCTATCGCATCAAATACACCCTCTTTATCCTCTTGAGTGTCTTTGTTATATGCTAAAGGAAGAGCTTTCATAACTGTTAAAAGTCCCATAAGTGAACCATAAACACGACCCGTTTTACCACGAAGAAGCTCTGGAACATCAGGGTTTTTCTTTTGAGGCATAATTGAGCTACCTGTTGAATACTCATCACTAAGCTCCACAAAACCAAACTCATAAGATGACCACATAACTAACTCTTCACTCAAACGAGATATATGCATCATCATTGTTGAGATATTAAATAAAATCTCTAGTGCAAAATCTCTATCACTTACAGTATCTAAACAGTTTACACTCACAGAATCAAACCCAAGAATCTCCGCTGTCATATCTCTATCTACATTATGTGGAGTTCCAGCTAATGCTGCACAACCTAAAGGAGATACATTATTTCTTCTAGCAGAATCTTCAAATCGTTGAATATCTCTTTTAAACATAGCAAGATAAGCACCTAAATGAAATGCAAAGTTAATTGGTTGTGCATGTTGAAGATGTGTCATACCTGGAATCATAGTCTGGGTATGCTTGTCAGCTACAACTATAACCTCCTCCATTAAAAGTTTAAGAGCATCAACAATCTCACCATTTTTACGAATCACGAAACGGCGAAAATCAACAGCAACTTGATCGTTTCTACTTCTGGCAGTATGAAGTTTTTTTCCAGCATCACCAATTAGAGCTGTTAAACGCTTCTCAATTCCCATATGTAAATCTTCATCTGATATGTTCCATTCAAATTCACCAGATTCTATCTCTATTTTTACTTGATTTAAACCCTCAGTTATTTGACGAAGCTCCTCCGTATTTAAAATACCCTGCTTTGTAAGCATCGCTGCATGAGCTAATGAACCCTCAATATCTTCACGATAAAGTTTTCTATCGTACATGATAGACGCATTAAATTGATCTAATAAACTTGAAGCACTCGCAGAAAAGCGACCTGACCACATCTTATCCATAGTAATTTCCTTTTTTATAATTGATAATCTTTATATTCTTTATCTGTTAAATCCCAAATTCCTCTAGTTTTTAAAGATTCTATAACACTTGGGGTACAATCTACATCATCTGGCCATTCACGATTAAAACCATCAAGTGAAGTTTTATTTGTTCCATCAACTCCAACCATAAGTCCAGACACAAAAATATCTCTTTGTGCATCTATATTGTTTGTAACTCTCCAAACTAACATATATGGATTGTTTATATCATTTTTATTTTCATCAACAAATACAACTATTCTAATATTTGGACTTAGTAAAATAAGTGCATCAAAATACTCTTTTGCTGTTTTTGTTTTATTTAGAGTTATTACAGTTATAGGATTTTTAGTTCTTCTCATATATTGAGTTAAACCTGTTGCATCTGGAATCATCTCTTTAACTTTTTGAAATAACTCTTCATCACCTAAGAGTTGTGGTGCTTCAACTTTAAATGCAGAGGTAGCATCAATTCCTAATTTTCCACCAACTAATGTTTCAGGAGAGGAGTGATCAAGTGCATCCAAAATCCCCTCTGTTATAAACATAGACTTAGGTGTAAATCTATCTAAAATATAAGTTGTAAAAACCTCATAATTATCTAATTTTGGAGCTTTTTCATCTACAAATATTGCATGTTTTACAAAACTCATCTGTCCAGCTCCCCAAAAAGCATGCATAAACTGTTTTGCATGACCTTTGTAAAGTGGTTGCATTTTTGCAAGTATAAGATTATGAAAACCAGAATTCTCAGGCATATGATAATCAAGTAAGTCTGGAACAGTTGTTTTTAGAAGTGGGAAAAATATTTTTCCAGTTGCCCAACCCATATATTTATCTTCAAGTGGTGGCTTACCAACAACTGTTGCTAAAAACACTCTATCTTTTTTAGTTGTGATTGCACTCACTTCCATTACCGGATATGGTTCTTCTAAAGTATAATAACCGGTATGATCACCAAAAGGACCCTCTATTTTCAACTCCTCTGTATCAACCCAACCCTCTATCACATAATCAACATCTTGGGGGATATAAAGTGGCGTTGTCAGCGACTTAACCAACTTAGCCGGTGTTTTTGTAATTAAACCATACATTAAAAGTTCATTTACACCATAAGGAAGTGGAGCAGTAGCACACCAAGTATAAAGTGGATCTCCACCTATTGCAATAGATACTGGCATCTTCTTTCCAGCTTTTTGATACTGGTCAAAAAAGTGAGAACTATCTTTATGAATTTGCCAATGCATACCTAAATGATTTTTATCATAAACTTGAAGTCTATACATACCAAGATTAACTAGTTCACCATCAAGAGACTGAGTATAAACTTGACCCATAGTGATAAATGGACCACCATCTTGTTCCCATGTTGTTAAAACTGGAAGCTTTGTTAAGTCAATATCATCATTGAGATATTTCACCTCTTGACAAGCACCCTCACCTTTTAAACGCTTTGGAAAAATATTTTTAAGTGAAAATAGTTGAGAGGCCATTGAGACTTTTTCCATAAAACCAGCCGGTGGTTTCATGTGTAATAGATTCGTAATCTCATCAGCTACAGATTCAATAGTGCGACCAAAAAGTAGTTCACATCTTTTATATGAACCAAAAACATTCATAAAAACTGGTTCATCAAATTTTGTGCCAGTTTTTTTATCTACAACATTTGTAAATAAAAGTGCCTTACCACCATCGTTTTTCTTAACTTCAGCGTAGGCAATATGAGGAATCTCCAGATAAATATCTAGTTCATCATCTATAACTTTTAACTCATCATTTTTTTTTAAAAGGTTTATCGTTTTTTGCATAATTTTTCTTTGATTTTATTTAGATTCTTTAGGTTTTTATAACCTTTGTGGCATCTCATCTTTAAACGCAATTTTTTCTGCATTTTTTAATAACTCTAAGGCACCATTATCTATCATTTTTTGAGCTATCTCTGAACCTAAGTTTTCACATTGATTAATATCTCTAACAACTTTTTCTTGCATGATATTTGTTCCATCAGGAAAACCTAACATGATTCTAAAAGTAATCGTATTCTCATCTATAACAGCGTTACAAGCAACTGGTGCTGAACACCCTGCTCCAATTTTAGATATAAAATCTCTCTCTATTTTTGTACAGATAAAAGTATTTTTATCATTGAGACTTTCTGCTATCTCTCTTATTTTCTCATCTGAACAAACAATTTCTATTCCAAGAGCAGCTTGTCCCATTGGTGGAATCATTGTATCGAGAGATAATTTTTCAGTATAAGGGATATCTTTTAATAGATCTAACCTATAAAGACCAATCCATGCCAAAATAATTGCGTCATACTGACCCTCTGAGAGTTTTCTAAGTCTTGTGTTTACATTACCTCTTAAATCTTTTACTTTTAGGTCTGGTCTAATTTGAAGAAGTTGCATCCTTCTTCTAAGACTTGTGGTACCAACAACGGCACCTTGGGGTAAATCTTCAACACTTTTATAATCATGTGATAAAAAAACATCACTTTGATCTTGACGCTGTGTAACTGAGACTAGCTCTAAACCATCTGGTATATAAGTTGGAACATCTTTTAAGCTATGTACTGCAATATCAGCTTCACCTGCTAACATCGCATCTTCAAGCTCTTTTGTAAAATGCCCTTTCCCACCAATAAGTGCTAATGGCTTATCTAAAACTTTATCACCATTACTTACAATCTTGTTTAGTACAACCTCTATCTCTGGATAAGATGTTTCAATTTTATCTTTTATATGATAAGCTTGCCAAAGTGCCAAATCTGAAACTCTTGTAGCGATAGTTAATTTACTCATCTCTATTTAGCCTTTTCATATTTTCTTTTTGTTCTATCTAAAACTCCATTAAAAAACATTGTTGGAGTACCACTAACCATAAGATTATCAGCAATATCTAAATCATTCTCATAATGTTTGAGAACCTCTTTAGCCTCTATATCAGCCGGTTTTATATCTGTTTTCATAGTTGTATTAAATGCTTTTAGTATCGTCTGTACATTTTTCTCTTTTGACTTTACTTTTACTTTATAGAGATTTAAAACTACATCTTTATGCCCTTTTAACTCAGCAGCAATTGCAGCTTTAACTAACTCTACGGCAGCTGGATGGATAGATGGAAGTGGAAAATGGTAATAATAAACTGCAAATTTTTCTGGCTGTTTTTTCATATATTTGATAGCTTTAGGAACAAATGTTCTACAATATGGGCATAGTGGATCTGAAAAGATTGCCACTTTATATTTTGCATCAGCATTACCATAAATCAAGTTCTCTTTTGTGTAATAGTTATCTTTAAATGATGGCTTAATTAGATCTATTAAACTATCACCACTTTTAAGCATATTTAGCTCTTTTGTAATAACATTTCCATCTGAAAACCAAACCATTTTTTGCTTGATTTCTCTTTTATCTCTTTTCAAAATTGCTTTAATATCTACAACATAAGCAGTCCAACCCTTAAGCTCTTCAACTTTAATCGTATCTACAACACTTATGTCAACATTTTGTATATTTCTATTGTCTGAAATAGTTTCTTCTAAAAACTCTTCAACTATTTGAGTATTTTTATCTGCATATAGAAAACTATTTAATAGTAGTGTGCTCAGTAATAATTTCAACATCAATGACATCTGAATCCTTTTTTATATCGTTTTTATTATAAGAAGTTTTATAACTCTCTGATTTTACAGAATAACGGTTAACAAGCATAGTGGTAAAAACACTAAACTGCAAAATCACACCAACTGCATCTGTAAAAAAACCAGGAATGATAAGTAAAATAGCACCAATCAATGTAAAAAGATTTAATTTTTGAAACTCCCTTAAATCTATATGATTAGATGATACTGCCCTGAGGTTTTCTACCAATGTCTTTCTAAAATTTGACAATATCGCTATACCTAGCAAAGCACTTGCAATTATCTCAAAAAATGTTGCTAATCCACCAATGTAAGAGGAGATGTTAACTGATATAATCACCTCTAAGAAAAGATAAATTATAAAATATTTCATTCTATAATAGATCCATCACTTTTGTAAAGATCTCTTGTGCATTTATAGAAGTTTTCTCTTTAGTTGTTCTATCGAAAATCTGTACACTTCCATTAACAAGCTCTTTTCCTATAATTACCGTATATGGGAAACCGATAAGTTCAGCATCTTTCATTTTAAAACCAAATCTCTCTTTTCTATCATCAAGGATAACTTCAACATTAGAATCTTGAAGCTTTAAGTATAACTCCTGAGCAACTTTAACTTGCTCTTCATCTTTTATATTTGAAATCATAATATTTACCATATAAGGTGCAGTCGATGGAGTCCAAATACAACCACTCTCATCATGGTTTTGTTCTATAACAGAAGCTACAAGCCTACTTACACCGATTCCAAATGTTGCCATCTCAAAAGCTTTTGGTTTACCATTTTCATCATTAAAATTTGCATCAAGAGCCGATGAATATTTATCTCCAAGTTGAAAAATATGTCCAACTTCGATTCCTTTTTTAAAACTCAACTCTCCACCACAAGAACATTTATCATCTATTTTTTGTTTTTGTAGCTCTTCATAAGATTTTTCATTTAGAGAATCTATCTCTTGCTCAGTTTCAAATAATGTTTCAATATTTGCACCATACTCACAAGAATCACATACAACAATAGTATCTTCACCACTATCTGCTAAAACATGAAACTCTTTACTTCCATCTCCACCGATAGCTCCAGAATCTGCTTGAACTACTCTAAAATCTAATCCAAGTCTTGTAAAAATCTTCTTATAAGTCTCTTCCATAAGATTAAATTCTCTAGCCATATCTTCCTTTGAGGCATGAAAAGAGTAAGCATCTTTCATTAAAAATTCACGACCTCTTAAAAGTCCATATCTTGGTCTTGCTTCATCACGAAATTTTGTATTGATTTGGTATAAATTAAGAGGTAAGTCTTTATAAGAGCTTACTCTATTTTTTACTAACTCTACCATCGCCTCTTCGTTTGTAGGGCTTAATACAAAATCATTTTCATGTCTATCTTTGATTCTAAGCATCTCTTTGCCCATACTATCAGCACGACCACTTCTATCCCATAAACTCATAGGTGTCACAAAACTAAGTTGAACCTCATTGCAACCAGCTTTATCTAACTCCTCTTTTACAACTCTTCTAATTTTCTCTAGTACAATTTTTCCTAATGGTAAAAAATTATAAAGTCCAGCACCCTGCTGGTTTATAAAACCACCTCGAACTAAAAACTGGTGTGAAGGTAGGGTTGCGTCGGATGGTATCTCTTTAGTTGTTGGTATAAATGCTCTACTTCTTTTCACATGTTTCCTTTAATTTATTAACTTCTTTATCTATATTTTTACTAAAAATATTCATCATATTTACTGAAATATCTGAATCTATATTTTGGGATTTACTTCTCATATTTGATGTGATATCATGTAAGAATCTTTTAACAGTTTGCTCACACATTTTTTTCACCTCATCTTCATACTCTTTTGGTATAAAACCTTTAGAGATAGCCCTAGCACTCTCTTGTTGGGCTGATAAAAATGCTTTTTTATAAATATCTTTTATAATTGGTTCAACATCTAAAGCATTTATCGATTCAAAGAACTCAACTACACTTCTACCAATAATACGATGAGCATCTCTAGCACCATCTTTTCTTAAACTCAGGTTCTCATCAACAATGATTTTCAAATCATCTATGATATATAAATTTATTCTTTCACCTTTGTTGTAGTTGATATCTCTAGGAAGTGCTAAATCGAACCAGAATCTATCAAAATCACATGATTGAATTATCTCATCTGTAATAATTGGTTCTGATGATGATGTAGCAGTAAATAAAATATGAAACTCATTGATTGCATCCGATAGCTCCTCAAAATCTATAACTTTTGTGGAGCATTTTTGAGCTAAAGCTTCAGCTTTATGTTTTGTTCTATTCATTATATAAACATCAACACCAGCATTTACTAAATGTTTTGCTGTAATCTCTGACATCTCACCCGTACCAATAATAAGAGCTTTTTTATCTGCTAAAGTATCCACAACTGACTTTAATTTAGATACTGCAACACTCGCCATAGATACAGGTTTCGAAGATATATCTGTTGCATTCCTAACATTCGCAGCACATTTAAAAGCACTCTTCATTGTTTGTGCTAATTTTTTGGCACAGTAGCCATTATCATAAGAGAACCTAAAAGCATCCTTTAGTTGTCCTGCAATTTGAGTTTCCCCTACAACCATAGAATCAAGTGAAGATGCAACACTAAAAATGTGATGAATCGCACTACTATCATCATATATATCTGCCCTGCCCTCTAACTCTTCTATACTTATTCCAGAATGACTACTTAATTTTTCTAAAATAAACTTCGTTGCTTTTACAATATCATTACAACTAGATAGAATCTCCATCCTGTTACAAGTAGAGATTAAGATAACTTCATTTATAAAATCAGATGATGACAATCTCTCAAGACAATTTTTCATACTAGCATCGCTAGGATAAGACAACTTTTCTCTAATCTCAATAGTAGAGTTTTTGTGTGAAAAACTAATATTTAAGTAATGCATTAATAACTTCTTTTTATCATTGCTTGTAAGATTGAAACTAACTCCGCATCATCTTTTACAGCATTCATCGCCTCATTTGAAAGCTCTTGTGCTAAGAAAAAAGATTTTTCTACTGAACTATGCTCTTTCATTTTTGATTTAATCCAAGTAATCTCTTCATTATCAATCTTTTTTGCATGAGAACTTATAAGCCTTTTTTTATCTTCATCATTTAAGTTTTCATAAAGATAAATATATGGTAGCGTACATTTACCCTCTACAAAATCATTCATTGATGGTTTACCTAAAGTTGCCTCATCAGCAGTTATATCTAAGATATCATCTATTATCTGAAAAGACAAACCTAGGTTTCGTCCATATATTGCATGTTTCTTAGCATCTTTTTTAGCAAGTATTGCACTTGCTTGGGCTGCTGATTCTATAAGTGTAGCAGTTTTTAAATAAAGCATATCTAAGTAGATTTTTTCATCAGAGTTAAATTTCTCTGCCATCTTTACATCTTGCATCTCACCCTTACTTAATGAGGTAACTGAAGAAGCAATTATTCTAGCTACATCTTTATCAAACTCTACAAGTTCAGTAAATGCTTTTGAATATAAAATATCACCAAGCATCACAGCAGTTTTACTTCCATCAGTCGCATTTACTGATGCAACACCTCGTCTTAGTGTTGCTTCATCAATAACATCATCATGTAATAAACTAGCAGCATGTATAAGCTCTACAATCGCTGCTAAAAGTGGTGCTTGTTCATGATTTGGAGCAATTTTCAATATAAGCTTTGCTCTAAGTCTTTTTCCACCTGAGAGCATATCAAATAAACGAGTCACCTCATCATAATCTATCTCTTTAATTAATCTTGCTATCTCTATTTCAACTCTTTGCATCGTCCCTCTTTTAACCATTCTCTAAATATTCTAAAAGTATTTGCATTTTTTTATCAGATACGAATAGCTCAAAATGAGCTTCGTTAGTATCATAATTAAACTCTTTAAATTTAACTAGTATATAAGGAGCATACTGAAAATCAGTCCCTTTTGGCTTTAGATTAAATTTAAAACTATTATTTTTGTATCTTAAATATAAAATATTTTGAGATACTATCTTGTCATAAGATCTAAAAACAACCAGCCCACCATTTATATAAAGTGTCCAACTAAATTTAAAGAGTTTCTCAACTTTGCCGTATTTTACAAGAATTTTCTTTTGCTCATCCTTTTTTAAAGATATTTTTTGCATATCTTTAAAATCAACAGCAGATAAACTACTGTTGATAAAAAACAAAAAAATAAATAGTTGTAAAAACTGCTTCAACTATTCGCTTTTAGAAACGATTTCACCCATAAGTTCCATGCTTAAACTTTTTGTTTTACTCTCAATCGCATCTCTATTTTCAATCATATATCTATCGATAATATCACCATAATCTTCACCAAGTTTTTCATCAAGAACCATCTCTAAAGCGGCTCTTCTTTTGATAAAATTTTCTAAATCAAATCTAACAACATCGTTATTAGCGTTAAAAATAATATCCATCAGCTTACTAACTGGTGAACCTAAAAACACATCATCTTCATCTTCAAATAGTGCACTATATTTTGACATCTGTAATTCCTTAATTTATTATTTCGCGATTATATCTTAGTTTACTTAATGATTTGTGTCCCTACACCCTCTGATGTAAAAAGTTCAAGTAGCATTGAGTGTTCTAAACGCCCATCTATTATGTGTGCTTTTTGTACTCCACCGTTTATCGCTTCTAAACAAGCATCTACTTTTGGAACCATACCACCATGAATCGTTCCATCAGCTTTTAGTAGCTCCACTTCATCCATTGTTAAACTCTCTAATAACTCTTTATCATTGTTTAATACACCGGCTGTATCTGTTAAGAAAATTATCTTATTTGCACCTATCGCTTTTGCTACATAAGAAGCACAAAGGTCTGCATTTATATTGTATCCAGGGTGACCCATCTCTTCACCCGCAGCTATTGGTGCGATGACTGGGATAAACTTTTCATCCATAAGGTTCATAATCACCTCTGATTTTACATCAGTTATATTTCCAGTTAGACCCCATTTTGCAAAATCTTTTGCTTTTGCTGTAATAAAATGTGCATCTTTTCCACTTACACCGATAGCTTTAGCACCGTGAGAATTTAAAAGTGACACTATCTCTTTGTTTATCTCTCCACTTAGAATCATCTCAGCTATACGCATAACCTCTTTTGAAGTTACTCTTTGACCCTCTATAAACTTAGTGTCAATATCTAAAGCATCAAGCATCTCTGTAATTTTTGAACCACCCCCATGAACAATAACTGGACGGATACCAACTAAATACATAAGCAAAATATCCTCAGCAAATTTCTCTTTTAACTGAGGTGAAGTTTGAGCTGAACCACCATATTTTATAACTACTATCTCTTTGTTGAACTCTTTTATAAATGGTAAGGCATCAAGGAGGGTTTTAACTGTTTCTATTTTTTTTTGCACTATTCTTTTCCTATATAATTGTCTATTATTTTAAACACTTTTTTATCAACTTCTATATCTAAATCAAGGAGTGATAATGGGATTCCAAATGATTGAACTTTTACAAAATCTTTGTATGTTACCAAAAGTGAATCTGAGCCATCTTTTTTTATAATATCATCTAGTTCATCTTTAGTAAATGAGTGATGATCTTCAAAATAATTTTCACTTATAACCTGAGGTAAAAACTGATCTAACCTTTGTGGTCTTGCGATGGCTGTAACGAGTGACATTTTATCACACTTGTCTTTAAGCTCAACCACTCTCTTAAAATCTATACCATCTCTTAATATCTCAACTTTTTTATCTGCCCAAATCCTTTCTCTAAAAGCACCAGCTGGTAAACAGTTTTGATTCCTTGTCTCTACCTCTATAAGCAAATCTAACTTTTTTATATCATGTTTAGAGTAAGCATCATCTAAAAAAACCATCTTAGCACCCATCTCTTTAGCTCTAAGAATCCCTTTTTTTCTATCTTCACTTACTATCACGATAGCATTTTGAAGTTTATGAGCATAAATCATAGCTTCATCACCACTAATTTTTACATCACAGAGAATCTTTTTTGTATCTTTTACAACATATAGACCCTTACTTTCACGCCCATAGCCACGAAGAACAATAGCCACATCTTTATACTTCAATGCCAAAGCACAAATGAGTGGTGTTTTTCCACTTCCACCAACATTTAAGTTTCCAACACCTATAATTTTTATACCAAAATCCTCTTCTTTTTTAGTTTTAAAACGGATAAACATACCAAAACAATAAAGCCAACTAAGTGGCAAAAGTAAAAAAGAGAGGATTTTTTGAAGAGAGTTAGGGTTGTAGAAATACTCTTCAACCCAAAATACTAAAGTTTTTTTCAATATGATTTAAACTCTATTTGAAGCTATTTTTTTGATTTTATCACAAACAAATTTAACATCTTTATCATCCATGCTCGCATAGATTGGAAGTGATAAAACCTGCTGATATGTTCTAAGTGCTACTGGAAAATCATTTACACGAAGAGAATATTTTGATTTGTAGTATGTTAAAAGATGTAGTGGGATATAATGAAGAGCTGTTTCTATCCCTGCCTCTCTAAGTTCAACTGCAAATGAATCACGATTTTTATCTATCTTAATTATATAAAGAGAGAAAGGGTGTTCATCATCTTGAAGCTCTGGGATTGTGATGTGATCTACTGATTTTAATGATTCGTTATAAATCTTAGCTATTTTTTTTTGTCTTAAAATATTTTCATCTTGATGGGCAACTTGAGCTCTAATATAAGCAGCATTTAACTCACTCAAAGAGTAGTCATTTCCAATATCTACAACCTCATATATATACTCTAATAAACCCTCATTCCCTTGCATTCCATGATTGTGTAAAAGTCTCGCTCTTTTAATCACCTCTTCATCATTTGTAACCAACATCCCACCATTACATACATTTTTTTTAAGATGTGAAGAGAAATCAAAACAAGTTATATCTGCACCAGTTGAACCAATCTTATCACCATTAAATGTAGCACCTAAAGCATCTGAGGCATCCTCTACAACTCTTATTTTATAAATTTTAGCAATAGCATATAGCCTATCTAAATCAACTGTACGACCAGCTATATGAGTTACTATAACAGCTTTTAGTTTTTTTGATTTATTATCTTCTAGGTAAGATTCTAAGTGATCTAAATTGATGTTATATGTTTGTTCATTTATGTCTAAGAAAACTGGTTCAGCATCAAAATGGCGAACAACTTCTGGAACATTTGGGTGTGCATTTACTGAACACAGTATCTTGTCCCCTCTTTTTAAATCAAGAGCCAACATAGCAAGATGAAGAGCATCTGTACCATGTGAAGTTGCTAGTGCATAATCAACCCCAATATAAGATGCGAACTCAGATTCTAACTCTGCTACTTGGTTGATATCTTCACCATCTAACACATCACTAACATTAGAATGAACCTCTACATCATTTACAAATTTACTAAATGGTACTTTTATTTTCATCTTATCTCTCCTAAAGTCTTATATCTCTTGGGTAATTAAAATCATGATTCACTGTTCTTGATGTTAATTTTGCAATCACAGGCATTTTTCTTTTAAAATGGTTACGGAAAATTCTTTGGATAATCATATCGAGCATTTTAGCCTCTATCCCTTTACTTACTATCTCATCTCTTGTAAGTCTCTCTTCCACATAGAATCTCATCGCTTCATCTAACTGAGCATAAGTATAACCTAAATCATCTTCATCACTCTGTCCATCCCATAAATCAGCTGATGGTGGCTTTTTAATGATGCTTTTTGAAACACCCAAATACTCAGCTAACTCAAACACTTCACTTTTATACAGATCTCCAATTGGGTTGATAGCACTTGCTAAATCTCCATATAAAGTTCCATAGCCTAGCATCAGTTCACTCTTATTACTCGTACCTAAAACTAAAGCATTCTCACGAGCTGAGATATCAAAAAGAGTTGACATTCTCATACGGGATGAAAAATTCCCTTTTCGTAAATTATCCATTTTTGGATTTAACTCTTCATAAGCTTTTAACATCGGTTCTATCGATGCTATCTCAGATTTTAAATTAAAATCTCGACATAATTCATCAGCATCATCAAGTGAACTTTGAGATGAGTAGTGTGAAGGCATCTTTACACAAAGTAAATCATCTTTAAAAACATTTTGTGCCAAAACAGCTACAACAGCAGAATCAAGCCCACCACTCAGACCAATTACCACTTTTTTTATGCCTGTTTTACGAATCTCATTATCTAAAAAATGTTCTAAGTACTCTGCTATTTGTGAATATTTACTCATAGTTTTTATAAAACCTTATAAATTAAAATTAATTAAAATTATTATATCAAAATTTTGTTAACTCTCTACCCTGCTCGCATACTTAGAATCTCATCTATATTTATTTTTTTATCATACTGAACAAACTCTTCATCTTTTTGCTCTATTGCATACATGGTCATCCTGTCTGCCAACTCATTTCCCTCTAAGCCTGTATGAGCTTTGACATGGGAAAGTATCATCTTATTTTTAATTTTATTATATAGATAGTAAGATGTTTTGATAATTTCAAGATTTTTTATCTCACCACCTTTTTTTGTCCAATTCTTCTTTTCCCATGAGATTGCCCAAACTTTGATGCAGTTTATAGAGTACATAGAATCACATTTAACTTCTACTTTATTATCCTTATCAATCTCTTGCTCAGCAATAAGCAATGATTGATATAAAGCACCAAGCTCAGCAGTATTGTTTGTCCCCATAGGCTCATAAAGTCCATACCAAAGTTCTGTTAAACTCCCTGCTCTATAAACAGCTACACCAGAACCAGCTTGACCCGGATTTGGTGTACATCCACCATCACAGTAGATAACTACATCACCTATTGGAGTTGAGACTTGAGTCTCACATTTAGGTGAGGTTAAAACCTCACTTCCAAGACTTTCTTTTCTAAACTTTTGTAAAGCTTTATAATTAGCGATTATTTTTTCTTGAATCTCTTTATCTTTTACATCTCGAAGTAAAACAAAAAGTTCAGCCCTTGCATCTGATAGCTCTTTAGCAAGTGATAAACTTCTCCATTGTGATTTTTCACCCTCTTTTATATCTAGTAAAATTATCTGAGATTCATTAATATCACAATCTTTTTCTACACCTAAATCTAACAATTTTTCTGTTACTATTTGCATCTACTTCCTTTAAGGGGGCTTCTAACACACATCTTTATGAGCCATCCGTTTAAGTTCATTACATGAAAATCCTGCTTCTTTTCTTCCATCAATATTAAGATTTTTAGGTCTTAAAAAACCTTGTGGATAATATTTATCTATTATTTCAAAATATACATCAGTTGAGACACTCTCTTTTTCACAAGCATAGTTAAACCAAACATCACCTTTTTTGACATGGTCTATCTCCTCTTCTAAGATTATAGTTAAAGCAGAAACTAATTTTTCTATCATCTCATTTTTTGGTAATCTTTTAAGTTTTGTAAGAATCATAGGGGTAGCATCAAGTCCGTTTGCTTCTAGGTAGCGAGGAACAACAGCCATCCTCTCAACAAGTGTTTGTGTGTTTTGTGAAGCTTCAAAAAGTGAGTTATGAACCTCAACATCACCATAATTAGCACCTAGTTCATTTAAAAGAGATTCTAACATCAAAAAATGTCGTATCTCATCATCGGCAACCTCTAGCCAATCATCATAATATTTTTTAGGCAATCCCCTAAACCTATAAACAGCATCAAGAGCCAAATCAATTGCAGAATACTCTATATGAGCAATAGCATGAAGTAAAAATATCTGCCCCTCTTTTGTGGTAAGATTTTTTCTTTTTGGAACATCTTGTGGTGGAACTATTTTACATAAAGAAGCGTAAGATGGAATCTCAAACTCTTTTGCTTTTTCTTCTGTGTCAAAAATAATATTTTTTGTTTTCCACAAGGGATTAACCCTACGGGCGATATATTCACTATATAGTTTGTTAAATAGTTCTATTTTCTTCGTTGGTGTAGTTGTTTGTAGAATACTTTCTACTTCACAATAAAAATTCATTTTAAGTTTAACTCCCTTTTTACATCTAAAACAGATATATTATTCATTGGTCCCATCTCTGTGAAAATCACCCACTATTGAAACTAAAACCATGCTACCTACTTTTATTAATTTTAAAACTGCGAAATAA
>JAYEKJ010000073.1:0-10726 GCA_034660975.1 Campylobacterota bacterium | reverse complement strand
AAGTTTAACTCCCTTTTTACATCTAAAACAGATATATTATTCATTGGTCCCATCTCTGTGAAAATCACCCACTATTGAAACTAAAACCATGCTACCTACTTTTATTAATTTTAAAACTGCGAAATAAAATCTGCCATTGGTGTGTCCATCGCTTTAATATGCTGATCTAGCCATGGAATAAACTCTTCCCTAATATACTCATTTAAAAGATTTACATCTTTTTTATTTCTCCACTCCATCTCAGCATATCTTGCTTGATTAAGAACTTTATCGTGATCTGCCTTATGCATATTAAATGAGGGGTATTGGGTATCTTTCATAAGTTTTTCTTCACTAGAAAAATGTTGATAGATATGTTCGATAAGTTTTTCCAAAGTTAACGAGAGTGTTTCATAATTTACCTTAGTATCAATCTGTACTAAAAGTAAATTAATTATTGCTATCTCATCAAAATGAGTTGTATTCATGCTATGAAGAGATACAAGTGGTAAATCATTACGATTAATCATCTTAAACCATCTCCCACTCAACACAAGAGATATTTCTATCCTCTTTATCAAACTCGATTCCAACTAGATATATAGGCATGTTTTCAGATATATATTTCTCATGGTATTTTTTATCTTTGATTTGTTGCAGGGCATTAGTTCCATCTACTTTAAATTCCATCACAAATATAGAGTTTGGCATTTTGATAGTTAAATCTATTCTCCCTTTGTTTGTAACATCTTCTGCAACTACATCTACACCAAAAGCTTTTATATAAGCATAAAACACACTTACGAAATATCCCTCATATTCATAAAGTTTTACACCTGTAAAGTTGTTATAGGCTATAGAAGCAAAAAGAGTTTTAAACTCTTTTTCAATATTTTCAAAATTAGCATCAAAGAGAGATTTATAAATATTTCCTTTCATTCTTGTAGAATTATTTATCTTACTCAAAAAATCAGCGATACTCCCCATAAGAGATAGTTTAACTTCTTGGTTTGGGATAGCTAGATGGTATAATGGTGTTTCATCATAGTTGATAGTTTTTTTATCTATAGTTAAATATCCTGTTTGCCACATCAAAGTCTCCAACTCAATATAATCCACATCAAAACTATCAAGCATCTTGTCATCTTTTATAATATCTTCTAAGTTTGGTAGGAAATAGTTATTTTTTTCTATAATTTTTAAAAGAAATGTTGGGGTGGCTGTTGAGAACCAATAGTTTCTATAATCAAACCCTTTTGAGATAAAAAGCAATATATCAAAGGGATTATAAACTCCCTCTCCTAAAAACTTATACCCGTTATACCATCTTTTAATCTTCTCAAAGTCTTGACCCTCAAGATGTTTAGCAAACAGAGTTTCTACATCATTTTGAGTATAGCCACAAATAGTAGAGTATCTTTTATCTAATGTTATATCTTCTATATTATTTAAACCACTAAAAAGGGATACTTTTGAAAATTTAGATACACCTGTAATAAACACAAATTTTATATACTCATCAGCACCTTTTATGACACTATAAAAGTTTTTTAACTCCTCTCTTCTTTTTCTTGCTTCTTCACTGTTTTCTATATTATCTAGGATTGGTTTATCGTATTCATCTATGAGGATTACTACTTTTTTGTCATATTTTTTATAGGCTTGATATAT
This sequence comes from Campylobacterota bacterium, assembly GCA_034660975.1. Lineage (GTDB taxonomy): Bacteria > Campylobacterota > Campylobacteria > Campylobacterales > Sulfurimonadaceae > Sulfurimonas. Next base: position 9,076 of record JAYEKJ010000073.1, on the reverse strand, counting down.
TAACTCTCTAAAACAACCACTTAAAGATAAATCTGTATCACAACTAATACCCAAATCTCTTTGATTTGTTTTTAACACTTCATAGATTGTTTGACTAAATTCATCTTTAGTTTTGAAGTCACCATCATTAAAACTAATTCTAATCACAGGATATTTAGAAAACTGATACCCATTCTCATAGATACTAAGCCCTTTAAAAACCTCTTTATCCCCATCAAATATAGTTCTAAGAGTATCAAGAAACAAAGACTTACCAAATCTTCTAGGGCGAGAGAGAAAATAGTATTGACCATTTTCAATAAGTTCTTGAGCTATATCTGTTTTATCTACATAAAGATAATCCTCTTCTAGTATAGTTCTAAGTGTTGAGATTCCGATTGGTAGTTTTTTTAGTTTCATTGTTTGAATCCTAGATATTTATTGTTGAGATTATATCATATAAGTAAATTTATAAAATTGAACTAGTAAGAAAAATCTTTTATTTATACTGAATCTAAGCTCCCTTTAAATAAATAATTTAAATTATTAGATGCTATCAATTAATGCTATAATTCCACTAAAAAGAGATGGTATGAGTATAAAAATTAAACCTATGGGTGTGTACCAAACGAACTGTTATATAGTTACTGAAGGTGGGAAAGATTTTATCATCGATCCGGGTGTTGGAGCTACTGAGTGGGTTATTCAAAATGTAACAAATCCAGTTGCTATCTTAAATACACATGGTCATTTTGATCATGTTTGGTCAAATGATGAGTTACAAAAAAAATTAAATATCCCTCTTTATACTCCTGAAGGTGATGTTATGCTTTTGGGTGAGAGTTCATGGATGCCTGATCTGCCACCATCTACTCCGGATGTAGAGGTTGAGCCAAACCAAGAGTTTGATTTTGATGGTGTGAAAGTGAAATTTCGTCACTTTCCGGGGCATTGTCCAGGGTGTTCTACTATTGAGATAGGAGATGCTATGTTTAGTGGTGATTTTATCTTTGAGAAATCTATCGGTAGAACAGACTTCCCATACTCTTCACCTGATGATATGAAAGATTCTTTAAAGAGATTCAAAGAGTTGGATTATGATAAAACAGTATATCCAGGGCATGGTTCAACTACAACTATAAAACAAGAGCAACAGTATGCAGATTACTGGATTGAGAGTATGTAATGAAAGATCATTTTAAAGAGAGAGCTTCGGAGTGGGACAAAGGTTCTACCCGTGTAAATGGAGCAAGAGTTATAGCAGATTCTATTAGTAAAAAAATAGATTTAGATTCTAGTATGAAAATTATGGACTTTGGTGTTGGAACTGGTCTCTTAGGGTTTGAGATAGCGAAAGTAGTTGATAATATTGTAGGTGTTGATACATCTGCAAATATGCTTAAAAAACTTGAAGAAAAAAACACCAAAGAGTTAAGTATAAAACCACACCATGGAGATATAGTTAAAAATAAAATTGATGAAAAATTTGATGGCATCATATCATCAATGACACTTCACCATGTTGAGAATCTAAAACTGTTTTTTGAAACTATTTATGAGAATCTTAATGATAATGGATTTATCGCTATCGCTGATTTAGAGTTAGAAGATGGCACATTTCACTCAGACAACGATGGGGTTCATCACTTTGGATTTGATGAGAAAGAGCTTCATAAAATAGTATCAGAATCTGGATTTAAAGATATAAATATTGAAAATATAAACACTATCACTAAACCTCACAAAAAGTTTGGAATCTTTTTACTCATAGCAAATAAGTAGGTGAAAAACCTACTTACCTAAGCTTTTTTCTCATCATCAGTTAACTTTAATTTTAAAATATGTCTTTCTGTTATAACAGTTTTAAACTCACCCTCAAACACTTTTATCTCTAAAACATGTCCTGTAACATAAACATTTCTTTTTCTACCCTCTGTGTGACGAACTCTTGCTACAAAATTCACTTCATCATGAAACTTTACAGGTGATAAAAATTGACAATCACTTGCAACTAAAACAACATTTCTTTCATTGACAGCAGCCATTGCAGCAAAATCAGCAGCAGAAAACAGATAACCACCGTGAATCAACCCCATATCATCTGCTACCATCTCAGCAGATGTTGTAAGTCTAAGTTCAACATAACCCTCTTTAAATGTAATTATCTCTCCAGCTAAATGACGATTTATTTTTTCATGTGTTCTTAAAATAAGAGGGGCATCCTCATTAATATAATCTAACTCTATCTCTTCCTCTTCTTCTGCAACTTCCATCATCTTTTATCCTTTATCAATTTTACATAAACTCTCGCAGGAGCCGGGTAGCCCTCAACTGTTTTCGTACAATCTTGAGGATCTAAAAAGTGTTCCAAAGATTGACCCTCTATCCATTCAGTTTTTCTTTGTTCATTTGCCTCTGTTACAGATCTCTCCAAAACTTCAAAACTACTAAAACCTGCTCTTAAACACCAATTTTTTAAAGCTGAGATTGTTGGTACAAAGTAGATGTTTGGAATCTTAGAGTAAGAAGATTTTGGACAAAGACACATCTCCCCCTCCCCCTCTATATAAAAAGTATCTAAGATAACCTCACCCTTTTTATCTAAACCTTTATAGAGTGATTTTAACATCGCTACTGGATCACTTCTGTGATATAAAACGCCTAAACAAAAAATAGTATCAAACTTTTCTTCATAAAATTCTAAATGCTCAACACCCAAAAGCTCATATACTATCTCACTTTTTACAAAATGGTTTATAAAATCAAACTGTGTTTTATAAAGTGGTGATGGATCAAAACCAACCAGAGATTTTGGAGAATCCTCTTGCATACGAAAAAGGTAATAGCCATTATTACACCCAACATCAGCAACTTTTTTATCTTTTAAATTAAAATGTGGCCTTAAAAGATTGTATTTGATATTACTTTTCCACTCTGTATCTATAAAGGTGTTACAAACATCAAAAGGACCTTTTCTCCAAGGCATTAAAAGTTTAGCTACATCTCTAACTTTTTTCTCATCACAATCTGCACTAATTTTTACCGTATCACCTATCTCTACTTTAGATGAGACATCCTCTAAAGTATCTAATGCCTCTCGAAGTGGAACAATATTTTTCCAAGTCATCCATTTTTGTCGCTCTATTCTTAATTTTTCTAAGTTCATTTTATTCTTTATCTATATAAATTTGAATATAATTGTACCCTAATTTAAAAATTAAGGGATATTATGAGATTAGAGAAAAAAGCTACCCTCGTTTCAACGACTGTTGCTGGTGTACTTGTTTTAATGAAAATGACAGTTGGGATATTGAGTGGTTCTATCGCTGTACTGGCTTCTGCAATCGATTCTTTTTTAGACTTAATTGTATCACTCTTCAACTACTTTGCACTTAACACTGCTGAGAAAGATCCTGATGATAACTTTCATTATGGTAAAAGTAAAATAGAACCTTTAGCAGCTGTTATAGAGGGTGTAGTGATCTCACTTTCTGCGTTGTTTATCCTTTATGAAGCATTAGTTAAAATTATGCACCCTAGAGAGATGGCACATATGAGTGAGAGTATCGCCGTTATGATTGCTTCATTTATTATCACAGCTTTTTTAGTCGCTTTTCTAAATTATGTTGCTAAAAAAACAAAAAACATGGTTATAAAAGCTGATGCACTTCATTATAAAACAGATCTGTTTTCTAATGGTGCTGTTTTGATGGCTTTAGTTCTTATCTCTTATACAGCAGAGGAGTTAATCGACCCAATTCTTGGAATAGGTATAGCTTTTTATATGATTTATTCTGCAATTCCTATCATAAAAGAGGGGGTTTTAATGCTTCTTGATGCAGCTCTTGAAGCTGATGATATTACAAAAATACAGGATGTAATTATGAGTGAACAAGCTGTTACAGATTACCATTTTCTTCAAACAAGAGAAGCGGGTTCACATATATTTATATCTGTTCATGCTGTATTTAATGTAAGTATATCTTTATACGATGCTCACTTAGTTTCAGATAAAATTGAAGATAAAATAAAAGCCCTTTTTGAGGATAAAAAAACTCATGTACTCATACATATGGATCCTTATGATGATTCTGAAATAAACGAATTGGAAGATAGGTACTAAATAAGTATCATTTTTATCAAGTTTTAATAAGATTTTTCATAGAATTACGAAAATATCACTATTAAGGCTTTTAACAAATGATTACATGGATGCAAAGACATAGAAAATACCTCATAATAACTATTTGGATCTCTACGATCGCTTTTGTTGGAGCAGGTTTTGTTGGATGGGGACAGTACAATTACGGCGACAAAGCAGGTTCTATCGCTAAAGTTGGAGATGTTGAGATAACTATGGGTGAACTACAAAAAAGTTACTCATCTTTATATGGTCAATACAACCAAATGTTTCAAGGAAACTTTGATGAAGAGAAGGCAAAAAGCTTTGGCTTAAAAGAACAAGCTCTCAAACAGCTTACAAATCAAGCACTTATACTAAATCTTGCTGCATCTTATGATCTTCAAATCAGTGATTCAGAACTTATCGCTGAACTAAAAGTACAAGAGTATTTCTTTAAAGATGGTGTTTTTGATAAAGAGACTTACAAACAAGTTCTTTCTACAAACAATCTTAGTCTTAAAGAGTATGAAGCGAGTTTAAAAAAAGAGTTACTTATAAGAAAAACTCTCAATCTTCTACCTATCAATAAAAGTGAATCTGAGATATCAATTATAGATAATATCCAAAATATAGCTGATAAGATAGACTACAAAGTGTTAAACAATGAACTAATAGAGATAGATAGTTCAGATTCTGCTCTTAAAGCTTACTGGGAAAATAAAAAGCTTAAGTTTATGAGTGAAGTAAGTTATCAAGTTAGATATATAACTCAAGCAAAAATTTCAAAAGAGTATAAGGAGAGTAAAATAACTAATCACTATAAAGAGAATAGAACTCACTTTAAAGGTGATGATGGGAAGATTTTATCTATCACAGATGCAAAAAGTAAAGTTATAGATGAGTTAGATGCAAAAGCTACAAAAGATGCAGCACTAAGAACATATATAGCTTATAAAAAAGGTAAATTAGCAGATAATATAAAAGTTCAGACAACTACTATATCATCTTCAAATAATCAATTTAATTTAGAAAGCTTAGAAAAAATCTCTAAATTATCATTAACTTCTCCATTTATAAAGCCTGTTAAAGTTGGTGAAGAATATATTACATTTCAATTAATTAAAATCAATCCTTCAAAAGCTAAGAGTTTTGCAGAGGTAAAAGAAGAAATTCTACCACTTTTCATTGCTGAGAAAAAACAGGAAAAACTTTTAAAATTAGCACAAGATTCAGTATCTACATTTAAGGGTAGAACAACTACTTTTCTAACTAGAGAAGATGCAATTATGTTAAAAGACTTAACTCTTGCACAAGCAAATGAATTTTTACAACAACTATTTATGACTCAAACAAAAAGAGGTTATATAGATTTAGGAGATGGTAAAATTGTTCTCTACCATATTTTGGAACAAAAGTTGCTTGTTGACAAAAAGAACATTCAAGACGATTCAATTACAAGATTGAAAAGCTCTATGTTTAATGAAGGTCTTATTAAAAACCTACAAAACAAGTATAAAACAGAGATATTTATAGAAGGACTCTAATTTTGAGTAAAAATATATTAGCCATAGATATTGGTTCTACTAAGATATGTGCAATTATTGCTACAATAGGTGATGATGATTCTATATCTATTATTGGAGCAGGAACAGGCAAGGCACTGGGCTTAAGAAAAGGGAGTATAACAAATATAGAGTTAGCTTCTAAATCTATAAAGAGTGCTGTATCTGATGCTCAAAGAGTTGCTGGAACTGATATTAAAAGTGCTATTGTTTCTATCTCTGGTGCATATACAAAAAGCTTAAACTCTAGTGGAGTTATAAATATTCAAACTAAAGAGATTAGCTACAAAGAGATTGAGCAAGTTATGCGTAACTCTATGCATTACGCAAATATTCCTAGTGAATATGAAGCGTTGCATGCACTTCCATATAACTTCAAAGTTGATGATCAAGACTTTATAGAAGATCCATTAGGGATGAATGCTTCAAGATTAGAAGTTGAAACACATATTATCACAACTCAAAAATCTAATCTTAATAATCTTAAAAGAGCTGTTAAAGGTGCTGGAGTAGAGGTAGAAAATGTAGTTCTTAGTTCTTACGCATCTTCCATTGCTGTTTTAAATGAGGATGAGAAAGAGCTAGGTGTAGCTGTTATAGATATGGGTGGAAACTCTAGTAATATATCTATATATTCTGGTAACTCTATTAGATATAACGATTTTCTAGGTGTAGGTTCAAATCATATAACAAGTGATTTATCTATGGCTTTACATACACCTTTAAATGTTGCTGATATGGTTAAACTCGAATATGGTTCATTACTAACTCCAAGTAATGATTTAATAGAGATACCAGTTATTGGTGATGATAAGAATACTCATGAAGTTTCAATAGAGGTAGTTCATAATGTAATCTTTGCTAGAGTTGAAGAGACATTAATGATTCTAGCTCAATTTATTGAAAACAGTGGATTAAAAGATCAGATTGGTGCTGGTGTTGTACTTACAGGTGGTTTTTCTAAGATGGAGGGGATTAGAGATTTAGCTATTGCTACATTTGGTTCAATCCCTATCCGTTTAGCTAAACCTACTGAGATGGATGGGCTTTTTGAGAATCTTAGAGAGCCTGAATATTCATGTGCAATAGGTCTTGTTATGTATGCTGCATCCTCTTACACACCATATGAGATAGATGTAAATAAAAGAGTAAGACATAAAAATGAAACACCTAATGAAAATATTAGCGTGAACTTTACTACTGAAAAAGAGATTCCTGTTGCTCCAGCACAAGATGAAGAAAAAATAGATAAAATGGTGCAATTACCATCAAAAAATGAACAAAGTGGAAAAGAAGCTGGAGCTATGAGTAAATTTTGGAACTGGGCTAACCAGTTATTTTAAAGGAGTGTGACAATGGAACCATTTATAGTAGAAGAATCAAATAATTTAAACGGAGCTAGAATAATAGCTGTTGGTGTTGGTGGCGGTGGTGGAAACATGATTGGTCACATGATAAAAGAGAATGTAACTGGTATTGAGATGATAATGATCAATACAGATGCACAAGTGTTAGCTGAAGAGAATGCAGCAGCAAAAATTCAAATTGGTACTAAGCTAACAAAAGGTCTTGGTGCTGGTATGAGACCAGATGTTGGTAGAGATTCTGCACTAGAGAGTTACGATGAGATTAAATCTGCTCTTGATGGTGCTGATATAGTATTTATCTCTGCTGGACTTGGTGGTGGTACTGGTACTGGTGCAGCCCCTGTTGTAGCTCAAATTGCAAAAGAGATTGGTGCTTTAACTGTTTCAGTTGTTACTAAGCCTTTCAAGTTTGAGGGTAAAAAAAGACTTAAACTAGCAGAAACCGGTCTTGAGGAACTTAAAAAAGAGAGTGATTCTATCGTTGTTATCCCTAACGATAAGCTTTTATCTATTATTGATAGAAAACTAGGGATGAAAGATAGCTTTAAAATCGTTGATTCTGTTTTAGCACAAGCAGTTAATGGTACTGCGGGTATCATCCTTTCTAACGGTGCAAATGACATTAACCTTGACTTTGCAGATTTAGAAACTGTTATGGATCATAAAGGTATGGCACTTATGGGTGTTGGTGAGTATGAGGGTGAAAATGCTGCTTATGAGGCTATTAAAGCAGCTATTGAATCTCCACTACTTGACAATATGTCTATAAACGGAGCTATGGGTGTTTTAGTTCACTTTAAAATTCATCCAGAGTTTTCATTTATGGATACTTCTGAAGCTATGATTGTTGTAGAAGAGAGTGCTGATGATGATGCGAATGTTATCTGGGGTACAACAACTGATGATTCACTTCCATTAGACTATGTTAAAATCACAATCATCGCTACTGGCTTTGAAAAAGATTTAACAAACAATAAAGAGTTTGTAAGTGAAACACCTATGACTGCTCCAGTAAAACCAGTTCTGCGTCCAAGAAAGGTTGTTGGTGGTGATTTAGATAGCGATAGCTTAGATACTCCATCTTACCTAAGACAACAACAAGACTAAACTCTAAACTCCTTTAAAATCAGTATGTTCAAATTATAATTTGAACATACTTTAAGTTCTTAGTCAAAAGAACTTATAGCATTTTTATGTAAGTGCATTTTCCATGTTTTTTTGGTATAGAAGTACCCGGGTGTGGGATATGAACTAAATAATGATTACTCACTCTTCTTCCATTTTTTTAGACCACCACTCTTTAGAATCATCCATATCTTGTGGATGTCTCATCAACTCACCTATATCCTCTGCTATCTCATCTATCGCAACAGTAGCTGGTTTATAAAGTACTTTTGAGTATAACTCATCAAAAATCGCTTCACTAGGCTCTAGGTTATTTAATATACTTCTCTTTACATAGTTCGTTAAAGAATCCGTATTTACAACATTTCCACTTGTTCCAATCACTACAAAAAGCTCACAATCATCTAACTCTTTATATAGTTTTTCATACATTGGTGCTGCTTCACCAAAAAATACTATATTTGGTCTAAGCTTTGAGTGACATGTTGGGCATTTTCCATTAAAAGCATTTTCTTGGTTCTTATAAGCAACATCAAAAGTAAGATTACAAGATTCATCTCTACATCTAAGCTCAGTCATAAAACCGTGAAGATGAATCACATCCTCATGGGGCATCCCAGCTTTTTCAAAAAGGTTATCTACATTTTGAGTGATAACTGCTATATCATTAGGGTACTTTGCCTTTAACTCAGCTACAACTTTATGTGCATGATTTGGCTCTTTAGTCTCTAACTCTGCTCTTCTTTTATCATAAAACTCAACTGTTAAAGCCTCATTTTTATCTAAAGAATCAGCTTGGCATATAACAGAAATATCATACTCATCCCAAAGCCCACCACTATCTCTAAATGTGCTTATACCAGATTCAGCACTAATACCAGCACCACTTAAAATTAATACTCTTGCCATTGGAACTCCTT
>JAYEKJ010000072.1:0-2749 GCA_034660975.1 Campylobacterota bacterium | reverse complement strand
GGACAAGTACAAATATAGTAGGTGCAGTATTTGGTGCAGTAGGGCTCCTAAGCCCAGCAGCAGCTGGAGCTATACACATAGGACACACAAGTGCAATAATGGCTAATTCATCTAGGTTGGCTTTGGATAGTTGATAAGTAAGAGACCATAATTCGGGTTAAAGGAAATAGATTGGAAATTGCACCACAAAAACTAGTAGATATAGCTTCTTATTTTACAGTTATATCTCATGTAAAAGGTAGGCTTAGAGTTAGGGTTAACCCTAAAATAACAAATGAAGTAAAAGATGTTTCTCTAAGTGATATAGAGGATTTATCTCAAAAAATAGATGGTATAAAAAAAATTAAAGTTAATAAAGTTGTTGCTTCTGTAACAGTGGAATACAATAACGATATATTTGCTAAAAATATTTGGGATGACTTAATTAATGGTGAAAATCTTGGTGAAGCTATAGAAGTATTAGAAAAACTAAAAAAGGAGATTATATAGATGGAAGTAAATTTTGATGAAGATTTATTGGAAGGTTTACGAGTTAATCCAAACTTTGATGAACCAATTTTAAATCAAGTTCTAAGGATAGCACTTTATGATGAGTTTCATGCTTATGAAGTATATAAAAAAGTTATGGACACATTTGGTCAAGTCGATCCATTTATAAACATAATAGCAGCAGAACAAAGACATATAGATGCTGTTTATGCTTTATGTACGAGGTATGGAGTAGAGCCACCAGTTGATAATTGGTATGACAAAATAGAGCTACCTGCAACTCTTTTGGAGTGTTGTGAAGTGGGTGTTGCAGCTGAGATAGATAATGTAAAAATGTATGATGATTTACTAAAATATACACAAGAGTATGCAGATATTACGGATGTACTTTATAGACTTCAAGCAGCATCATACAATAATCACCTTCCAGCATTTAGAAGATGTGTAGCTCAATATTCTGGTTACTTACCAGAAGATAAAAATATTAACAGCAATAATAATGATGCTATGGAGCAAAAAGTAGATGAGTTTAGAAATATAGCACAAAAACTCTCAACAGGACAACTAAGCCAACAAGATATAGCTAAAGTTGTTTCAAGTATGGATATATCAACAGTTGGTGGTGTACTTTTAGGTGGCTTAGGTGTTGTGCAGTTCATAAATACTATGAATAAAAAAGATAGTTAATAAATAAAAAGCAATAAATTACGAGGGTTTTTTGCCGAATAAATCCTAGCGATATCGTGATAAATAATAGGGAAAGGTTCCCTTAAATATATAAAATAAATTAAAGGAAAGAAGATGTTACCATTTATAATAGGAGCAGCACTAGGTGCTACGGCAGTAGTTGCTGTAAATAATAATGAAAAGATAAAAGATAAAATAGTTGGTGGGGCGAATACTTTAAAAGATAGCATAACTGAAAATACTTCAAAGGCAAAAGAGAAGTTATGTGAAACTAAAGCAAGTGTGAAAAAAACTATACACGATGTAACTGCTGAAGATAAATCTCAAGAGGAAGAGAAACAGATAGAGGTGAAAGATGCTTAATAATTCAACAAATAACATCCCACTTATAGATACAGGTGCTGAAAGAAGTGTTACTGGTCATTTTATAAGTGGTACTGTATTTTCAGCAATTTTTGCTGGTAGTATGAACTACTCAAAATATCAAAAAAATGAAATCACTAAAAAAGAGATGATTGGCGATACTTACAAAATGGCTATTCAGGGTGGTGTTGGTACTGCTAGTGCAATAGCTACTGCAAACTATATAGGTCGTGGTAATTACTTAGGTGCTTTGAGTGCTATAAGTATAGGAGCATTGGGAATAAATGGTGCTCAAAAACTTTATGAAAAAATTGATTATAATGAAAAACCAAAATTAATAGAGGAAAAAATAGATGAACAATAGACAAAATAACCAAGCTGGATTTAATACAAATCCATATATAAATCAACAACCTCAGATGCAACAAGGTAACCAAGCTGGATTCAATATGAATCAACAACCTCAGATGCAACAAATAAATCCAAATACTAATCAGCAACTATCGCAACAACCATCCGCATTAGATTCACTATTTGGTTCAATTGATACTGAAAATCTTTTAAAAGGTGCATTAGTAGGTGCAATTGGTGCATACTTGCTTACAAATGAAAATGCTCAAAAAGCTATATTTAAAACAGTAGCTAAAAGTGCTGATATGTTTAGTGCTGGTATGGAAGAGATGAAAGAGCGATTTGAAGATGCTAAGGCAGAGATGGAAGCTGAAAAAGAGGCACAATAGAAGGTTTATGATATGAAAACAGATATAAAACTTTTACATCAAACACCAAATAGAGCAAGATATTATTGTTCTATTTTAGAGGATGATATAAATATAGAATCATTAAAAAATGATTTAAAAACCTTAGATGGTATAGATGAGGTAAGGATAAATAAAAAAGCTAAAAGTATAGTTTTTACTTTTAAAAATATATCATTAGACACTATATCTGAAAAACTTTACTCATTAGATGAGAGTAATTACAAAACTTGCAATACTTTTTTAAGCACGGGCAGTTGTTATGATGGTGAAGAAAAACCATCTAAAGTAGGAGTGTTAAGAAGTGCTGGAGCATTGGCTTTAGAGCCTTTTATATCTGATGATAGGATGAAGTTTGCCTTGACAGCTGGTGTGGCTACTCCGATGCTCATAAACGGTACTAAAGAGTTATTTGAAGAGGGTTTAACCTCTGGAGTGCTGGAAGCTTTAGC
>JAYEKJ010000071.1:0-13464 GCA_034660975.1 Campylobacterota bacterium | reverse complement strand
GGATCATCAGTAGGTTCAATCTCTTCAAAATCTTCTATGATAGTTTTAAACATCTTTTTAGTTTTTTCAGCTTTATTTATATGCGAATCAAAAATCCCTTTTGATGCTGGAAAAGCTTCACTTAGTTCATTGTAAATCATTATACGACCATTTATATGCTTTTCTATTTCAGCGAATGCAAAGCTCAAATACTCTTTCTTTGTTGTATGTCTAAAAAGAGCTCTAACCATCTTTATACGCTCTTTAATAGGGATAGATTCATCAATAGCCTCAGCAACTCTTTTTATATCAAGTCTTGAGAGATAAACTCCACTATGTGCTGGTGATAAAAGCTTTGAAGTTAATGCATCCACAAATTGTGGAACTGGCTCTTCATCTTCTTTATCTCCCATATCTCTATTGTCTTGGTTCATACCTTGTTCTGGATCAGTAGGACACTTATCTTTCACAAACCTATCAAACTCTGCTTTTAATTCACTTAATTCATGTTGGTTCATTTTATTATTTCCTTTATTTTATTAATCTATATGCTTGATTTGCTAACTCTTCTATCATATCATCAGAAGAGATATAATTAGATTCTAGTTTGTTAGCTATTGTTTTTAATACAGAGTACTCTTTAGAGTTTTTCATATCAAAATTTATTTGTGCAAGTTTTTCTACCATGTCTAAATTTTCTAAGTCTGAAAAATCTAAAACTGCATCATATCCACTAAAATCAATATTCATACCATCTGCGATACGATTTATATCAGCATCTCGAATCTCCATCTCATCACAAAATGCCATTAAAGATTCAAGGTTATCATTAAAATAACTTATCTGAAATCCACACCCCATCAGTGCAAATGCTTTAGCATAAGGCTGGGTTCCAATAATAGCAATTTTACTAGCATGAGAATCTTTTAATTTTTCTAAAAGAACTCTTATACTAAATAGGTCACCTTTAAGTTTATCACCCTCTTTAAAGACAATGTCACACATCCCAGTTCTCTTTACTAAACCACTAGATTCATCAAGAATCTCAACTGTTTGTTTTACATACTCGTTTGAGATAATAGCACCATTCACATGAGAGAGCTTCATATTTGAAAGTGTGAAATAAAAATCATCCTCTCTAATATTCATTGGAATCATCATCACATCATCACTATTCTCTTTAAATATTTTATTTAAAATAGCACTAAATCTACTAACACCAGCATGTTCACCAATAAAACCAAATAGTTTCGTTTGGCGAGATATCTGATTTTCATTGTTCATCATTTCACTTTTTCCTTACATAACATCTGTTATACCCCAAAGTTCTCTTGCTTCTTCCTCTTCAGTTTTACATCTAAAACAAAGCTTATCATTAGAGTTTGTACTAAAAATCAAACTACACTCATTGCATCTTTTTACATTAAACGATATAAGGCTAGTGACTTTTGGTTCAAAAAACTCTTTTATATTATAAGATGGTGAAAGTGTTATAGCTTTTGGTTCACAAACATCATGACAAGCATTACACTTTATACATAAAAATGGATCAAAATCTATCTTAGAGTTTTTTATATCTGATGTTAAAGCTCCTGTTGGGCAGATTCTATAACACATTTGACAAGCTGTACAGCTATCACTATCTAAAAGTTTTGAAGATGTAAAAGAGATTTCAGTAGCATCAACAATATGAAACTGAGATGGTTTCTCAACTCTTTTAATCGCAGTAAAAAAAAGTTTTCTTTTCTCTGGTAATCTTTTTTGTCTCAAAAGTGCAATATCAGTTTTTTGTAAGGTATGCTCAATCAGCTCATCAGTAGCTTTTTTCACCTCTTTTTCAAAACTAAGTTTTGTTTTTCCAACAGTTGTTAAGTTTATTGAGCGAAGAAACTCTCTTCTATCACTCTCATCTTTAACATTTTTATCTTCATAAGCTATATTTTCTAGTTTAATCTCAGATTCATTTTCCATAGCTTGAAGAAGATAAGTTGCCTCTTCATAGTTTTTAACTATCTGAGGTTTACATTTTTGTGCTATTTCACACCCATCACAATGACCCATATCAAAAATAATCTCTTTTTTAAGAACTACCATTGAGATAATATTTTCAACACTCAGTGCTGAGATACAAGGCACATTTTTACGGCATGAGATAAGGTTATCTTCATCTTCTATAAAATCAAAGAAGAACTCAGTATTTGAAAAATCATCAAGAGACAAAGCTTCATTTGGGCAAATACTATCACAAGCCCCACAACCAACACAAGATGAAAAATTGATACTAGGTAGTGGGTTTTGTGCAATAACTATCGCCCCTGTCGGGCATATAAGTTCACACTTATCGCATACGCTCTCTTTTGCTAAAGAGCGAACACACCTACTTGCGTTGAATTGTATTAGAGACATACAGTTAACTTAACTCTTTTGTTAAATATTCATTATCACTAAGCATAAACTCCATTGTCATCTCAGCAGCATCATAATATAAAGGAGTTCTAGCTTCAAACTTCATATTTATCAGATACAATGGCGCCCAATTGATAAGGTGTTTATTTAAAAACTCTTTTTGAACTGACTGTAACTCTTTTACAGCACCCATATCGTCCTCTTGAGAAGCTTTTAACTCAGCTAAACAAAGATGATGCATAAACTCTAACTCTATCCCAATATGGTCAGATGAAACAGTACGAGAAACCTCATAATCTACCATAAAGTTGTAAGTACTGTATATATCTGTAACAGGATTTGCTCCACCAGTCTCCACCTTTTGATCTTCACGAGTATAAAAAGTTTCATAAGGGATAAGGTGTAAAATAGATAAGTTTACAAAATCTGGATTAAAATACTCACTAATAAGTATCGAATCATCCACTTCACTTAATTGCTTCCACTCTTTTAAGCTTGGAAAAAAATCTAAAATATTTTCATCATTTTTGATAGTTTTTAAAATATCTAAATCTAACTCTTGTAGTAAGATTCTTGATAACAGTGCATATAAATTTACTCTTGCTTGTGTTTGTTCCATAATTTTCATTCTTTTATTGTTTATTTTTAGAGAAATGATTTTATCACAAAATACTGAAAACACTATTATAGAATAAAAAAAACTTATATATGTAAGTTTATAGAGTATTTTAGAAACTTATTTGGAATATCATTTAAGATAAAAATAAATAAAGAGTATCAAATGCTCTTAAAACTGCTTAATTTGACACCTAGTTTTTACTATCATTCTCATGATAAATAGAAAGAGATGGAAATGCAAACTCAAGATTATTTCTTTCAAAAATTTCCATTATTCTATGCATCACATCCTCTTTAGTTTGTAGCCACTCCTCCCAATCAACTGATTTGGTAAAACAGTAAACTAATATATTGATACTAGAATCTGAAAACTGATCAAGATAAACAAGAAGAGTTTTTTTAACCCCCTCGGCATCATCTTTTGAAACAAGCTTTGCTATTTGTGCTTCTTTGTGATTAAATGCTGTGTTTTGAGTAGCAATTCCACTATGCTTATCAAGCATACTGCGAATCTCATCAACTGCATTTTTTATATCTTTTGATGAGGAATCGTATTTTATACCTAAACTCATCTTGATTCTACGACCAAGTTTTCTTCTGTTCCAGTTTTTAACCTCTTTGTTTGCAAGAATCGCATTTGGTACGGCTATAAGTGCATTATCAAAAGTTCTTAAAGTTGTAACTCTTAAACCTATCTCAACTACAACACCCTCTTTCCCATCAACAACAATCCAATCACCCTGAGAAAACACATTACTAAGTAAAACTGATATTGTTCCAAAAAAGTTAGATAAACTATCTTTTGATGCCAAGGCAACAGCGATACCACCGATTCCAAGTCCAGATAAAACAGCCGTTAGATTAATACCAGCTAATTTTAAAACAATAAGAAAACCTATAACTACGATAATAAAATTAACAATCTTTACACCAACATTGATTATTCCATTTCTTAGTTTAATATCTTCTGTTGGCATATTATGAATCTTAATAGCTGCGATAACATTTAAAACTCTATATATCAACCATATTATTAAAACTGTATAAGAGATATTAAAAAACTTCACCACTAATTCATTACTAATAAAATTGTTATAGATATATATAGTTAACTCTATATTAATTAAAATAATGATTATCTCAATCGGTTTACGAATTTTCTTTAAAATACTTGTTGAATATTTTTTTAATTTTTTAACATTCATTAAATAATTTTCTAAACTAACATAAGCAACTTTTCTTATTAAATATATAAAAGAAAAAAGTACTAATATAAGAATAATTTTAAAAACACTTAAGCCATAAAGCTCTAAAATAGGGTTAACTGCCTTTACTATCTCATATTGATTTATAAATAGCACAATATTAAGAATATTATAATTATCATATTCACTTAGTCTGTACATTCTATCTTCAAAAGAGTATAGATGATTCATTGTGTCTAAATTTATCTCAAGAAGCTTATAAAACTCTACTATATTTTCTTTCGTTTGTTGAAATGTTTTAGATCTAAAATCTAAATCTAAATATGGTTGATAATCTAAATTTAATATCTCTTGATTAGCGAGTTGAGTTTTTACAATAATATCATTCAAATCTTTTTTGAACTTTTCACTACTAGTTTTATTTAAAGAATTTAATATCTCTATCATCATCTTGTTTTGGTTACGAAGTAAATTATAAGAGTTGACTTGAACCTCATCTCTTAAAACTGCATATTTATTACCTGCTCTTTTATTGATTTTTATTATTTTTTTAAGTCTAAAGATTTCAGAATCATATAGATCATCTTTTTTTATAAACGCTTTTTTATGACTAATCATATACTCTAATGTTTCGAGATAATGGTTCTCTTGTTCTTTTAAAAGATTTGTAATATTTTCTTCTGTAAGGTTATTATCTTGTAGCTGAGATATAAAACTTATTTGCTGATTTACAAATGGGGTATATTCTACTTTTGCATTTGCACTTAAAGTAAAACTGGAAAATATGATTAGTAAAATTAATAGTTTTTTAATAGTTTTCATTTAGATACCTTATAAATGTTTATGTAGTAAAAAAGATTAGAAGAAGTGGCGTAGAGTTGAAAATCCTTGAGGCTACTAGTAGCCCCTACGGAATTTCGCCTTGTACTATAATACAATCTAGTCGTTTGAGTATTTACTTTTTAGTGGGGGATTGGTATAAAACCTAAATACCCTCTGCTATCATAGCATCAGCGACTCTTTTAAATCCTGCAATATTTGCACCATCAACATAGTTACCCTCAACTCCATAGTCTTTTGCAGTTAAAGCAACTCTTTTACATATTTGTTGCATAGTCTCTTTTAACTTTGCATCAACTTTTTCAAAACTCCATTTACTCATAGAAGCATTTTGAGCCATCTCAAATTCACTTACTGCAACACCACCAGCATTAGCTGCTTTTGCTGGAGCAAAACAAATTTTATGAGATAAAAAGTCATTTACAGCTTTTGGAGTTGATGGCATATTTGCACCCTCACTTACACTCACACAACCATTAACAATTAAGTTTTGAGCATCAACATCATTAAGCTCATTTTGAGTAGCACATGGAAATGCTGCATAACATGGGATATCCCAAACTGCATGAGCCCCCTCTGGATACTCCTCAACAGGGATATACTTAGCTTCACTATGAGTTTTTACATACTCCTCTAGTGAAGCTCTTTTTGTAAGTTTAATCTCTTTTAAAAGCTCTAAATCTACACCACGAGGATCATGAATAGTACCTTTAGAATCACTACAAGACACAGGAATTGCACCAAGATGTTGAAGTTTTTCTATCGCAAAAAGTGCAACATTACCAGCTCCACTAACGGTACAAATCTTTCCAGCCAATGGCTCTTTACCCTCCATCTCTAACATAGTTTCAGTAAAATACACAGTTCCATAACCTGTTGCTTCTGGTCTCATTAGTGAACCACCGAACATAAAAGGTTTACCAGTTAGAACACCCTCATAAGATGAAGTAATTTTTTTGTATTCTCCAAAAAGGTAACCAATTTCTCTAGCACCAACACCAATATCACCAGCAGGGATATCTATACGGGGACCAATATATTTATGCAACTCTGTCATAAATGCTGAACAAAATTTCATAACTTCAAAATCACTTTTTCCCTTAGGGTCAAAATCACTTCCCCCTTTACCACCACCAATAGGTAAACCAGTAAGAGAGTTTTTAAGAATCTGCTCAAATCCTAAAAATTTAAGAATCCCCTCATTTACTGTTGGATGAAAACGAAGTCCACCTTTATATGGTCCAAGTGCATTGTTAAACTGAACTCTATATCCAGTATTTACCTTGATATTTTGGTTATCATCCATCCAAGTCACTTTAAATTTAAAGATTCTATCCGGAACAACTAATCTCTCAAGTATCGAATTCTTTTTATACTTATCGTCTGATTCTAAAAGAGGTGCTATCGAGTAGATAACCTCCTCCATCGCTTGATAAAATACTTTATCCTGATCACAACCCTCAGTCTCAAATTTTTTAATATTACTCTCTGCTATTGACATCTACTATTACCTTTTTTTTAATTTAATTTTTTAACGCTGTTTTTATCATCATTCTTCGTAAATATGCTATTTTACTTTGAAGTGGTAAATCTTTTGGACATACATCCTCACACCCTAAAAGTGTCATACAACCAAACACACCATCTTCATCACCAATAAGTTCATAATACTCTTCGTCACTTCTTGTATCTCGTGGATCCAAATGATATCTTGCAACCTTGTTTAAACCAACTGCTCCAACAAAATCAGGTTTCATCTGTATTGTACCACAACCTGCCACACAACAACCACACTCAACACAACGATCTAGCTCATATATCTCATCTGCAAGCTCTGGTTCCATTTTCTCTTCAAGCTTATCAACTTGCAACTCATTCTCTTTATCATGAATCCAAGTTTCTAATCTCTCATTTAAACCTCTCATCCATTTTCCAGTATATACTGATAAATCTCCGATAAGTTCAAACAAAGGAAGTGGTGCTAATGTTATATGTGCATCAAGCTTTGAAGTAAGTGTACGACAAGCTAAGGTTGGGCGACCATTTACAAGCATAGAACAGCTACCACAGATTCCAGCACGACATACAAAATCAAATTTGAGTGAATTATCGTGATGTTCTCTTATCTCATTTAAAGCCACAAACAGAGTCATCCCAATAGCCTCCTCTATCTCAAAAGTCTCCATATGTGGAAAATCTTCCGGATCATGTGGATCAAAACGGAGAATACTAATTTTTAAAATTCTTGATTTTTCTATCTCATTACTCATATGATTTCCCCTAGTCTTTCATTTATACCACGATACTTTTTAGGTAGTTTATCAAGGAATGGCATAAGTGCATTTTGAATCTCAAATCTACTGGCACCCTCAGATTCTAATTTTTCTTTTATCGTATCTACTGTCACTTGTCTCCCTTTTGTATCATCATGATGTTGTGTCAAATCTTTTCCATAACCACGAAAACCGGGTGGTAACTCCATAGTTTTTATAGGAATCTCTTCATAACTTACACTAGGCATAGTATCTTTCTCATTGCTCCAACTCGTAATAGTTCTTTTTAGCCAATTAGCATCATCCCTTTTAGGGTAATCCTCTCTTGAGTGAGCACCACGACTCTCTTTTCGCAGTAATGCTCCATAAGCCACTGTCAGTGCAACTTTTAACATTTTTTGAGTTCTGTAAGCATTTACAAGTGCTGGATTAGCTGCACGAGATTTCGATCTAAAAACCTCTATGTTTTTACTTCTTTTTAAAAGTTCCTCTAGCTCTGTTACTGCTTCTTGTAGGTCTTTTTCATTTCTAAAGATTCCAACCTTCTCCATCATTATCTCTTCCATACGACGACGAAGTACATAAGCATCTTCACCATCTTTCTTACTTAAAAGAGCATCTATCTTATCTTGTTCAATTTTTATAAACTTCTCAACATTAGCAGTATGAATACTCATAGCACTATCGTTAGATTCTAAGAAGTCACTAATATACTCAGCTACCAACATACCAGAAACAACTGTTTCACTCACAGAGTTTCCACCAAGACGGTTAAAACCATGCATATCCCAACAAGCAGCTTCCCCACAAGAGTAAAGCCCTTTTAGAGTTTGAGATTCTCCAGTATATTTAGTTCTAATTCCACCCATAGAATAGTGTTGAGTTGGTCTTACAGGAATCCAATCAACAGCAGGGTCTATCCCCAAAAAGCTTTCACAAATCTCTTTCACTTCACGAAGATTCTTCTCAATATGTTCACGACCAAGAATCGTAATATCTAACCATAGATGATCGCCATAACGAGATTTTACACCCTTACCTTTTCTCATATGTTCAGTCATTCTACGACTTACAACATCACGAGAAGCCAACTCTTTTTTATCTGGCTCATAATCTGGCATAAATCTATAGCCATCTTTATCTAGTAAAAGTCCACCATCACCACGGCAACCCTCAGTAGTAAGAATCCCAACAGGAACAATAGCAGTTGGATGAAACTGTATAGCTTCCATATTTCCTAGTGTTGCTACACCAGTATCAAGTGCAAGTGCTTGTCCAGTACCTTGACAGATGATAGCATTTGTAGAAACACTATAAATACGACCATAACCACCAGTAGCTACTGTTGTGGCTTTTGATATATAAGCAACCAACTCACCACTCATCAGGTTTCTAGCCACAGCACCAAAACATCTGCCATTTTCATGTATCAGAGAGATCGCTTCTAACCTTTCATGAACCTCAACTTTCTCTTTTTTCGCTTTATTATCCATTGCAAAAAGCATAGAGTGTCCAGTTCCATCAGATGTATAACAGGTTCTCCATTTTTTTGTACCACCAAAGTCACGGGCAGTTATAAGTCCATGAGCCTCATCTTTTTCAGTTATGGTTACTTTTTTAGCATTAATGATAGCAGTATGATCACCACTCTTCACCCTACTCCAAGGCACACCCCAATGAGCAAGTTCACGAATCGCCTTTGGAGCACAATGAACAAACATCCTAGCAACCTCTTGATCAGCTCCCCAGTCACTCCCTTTTATAGTATCACCAAAGTGAACATCTTCATTATCACCCTCACCCATCGCACAGTTAGCCAAAGATGCTTGCATGCCACCTTGAGCCGCAGCGGAGTGACTTCTCTTTGGTGGAACAAGACTCAGAACTACTGCATCATGCCCTCTCTCTTTCACCCCAGTAGCAACTCTAAGACCTGCTAAACCACCACCGATGATAAGTACATCTGTGTATATTATTTTCATTTTAACTCACTTTCATTTATTTCAATTATTTCACATATACAATCTGTATAATGATTAGCTTCTAACAATATTTTTGCTGATTTTAAGTCATGATAAGCAATCATCAACCACTCCATAGCACTTGTTTTATTTGGCATAAATCACTTCCCCTTTTTGAAGAATATCTACTTTATAAAAATAATCTTCTCTTGAGTGTAAAAATTCATCTGAAGAGTTTAATATATCAAAACCTATGCCATATTGAAAAATAAGTTCTCTCAATGCTTTTCTTGCTTGAAGTTTATATTCTCTTACTCTATTTATATCCACATCTTTTACAAGATACAAATCTATATCACTATCTCCATTTGGTTTTCCATAAGCATAAGAACCAAATAAAATAATTCTATCTGGATTTAAGTCCATTAACCTTTTAACCCGAATTATGCAATAGGAATTAATAAAATTTACCTATGCTTGTAATCAAGGGATGTTTAGTAAAAATTTTTAAGCCACCTTATTGGTGGTGCAAATTTTTAATGAATGTGCCTTGATTGCAATGATAGATTAAATTTTTAATTCTCTATTGCATAATTCGGGTTTAACTATCATTGGTTTTAATTTTTCTATATTAATCATTATAAATTTCCCATTTTATCTTACTAACATCATTTTTTTCTCTAAAACACTAAATAAAATCAACTTAATCATCACTTAGTTTTATACTAAAAGAACAGTCTAGAACTTCACTTAGTGAGATTACAAAAGTCAAACTCAAATTAATTCCAACTCCCCCTCTAATATCTTTTTATATCTTCTTTGTGTTTTTATTTTATCAACATTTTTTTATTAAGAAACAAAATCATATTCTATTTTAGAATCTTCCATAAATTGATTTATTTCTTCATTTGTTAGTAATTTATTATGCAAAAATGTATGACTAAATAAAAAAATATAAAATATTCTAACTAAGTTATGTAATCTATCCAAAAGATTAATGATAGATTCATCATCTATATTAGGTTTTATTTCGTTTCCTGTAAAGTTACTAGCTATTGCCAAATTACCAGTATGGGTAAAGTCATTCATCATTTTATATGAAGTTTCTCTCATCGGTTCATAAATTTCCTCACCATATTTTTCGTCTAGCCATTTACACATAGTTTGCATATTACCTTTAAAATATTTTTTGTTATCCCAATTTTCAGATTCATAAAATTCAACTATTTTATCATCATCAAATGCAAAATATACATAGTGTCCTCGAATTACTGCATCAAATATCACTCTAACCAATGCTAAAGCAGAATGATACAATTTTTCTTCCACCAATAAAATTATAGATTTATAGTGTGTTTTGATATTTTCAGCAAAAGCTACTGTTAATATATCTCTTTTCTTATCATCTTCTAGTATGACACTAAATTTTACATCTTTTTTTTCAATTCCTTCAACAAGTTTTTTATATTTATCTAAGTTCATCTTTTATTTTCTCCTTGTTTTATATCTTGTCTCAGCTACTCTCGTAAGAATTACTACAATTTTGTGTTGACAAAAAAGAAATTAGAAATCGCCAACACTCCAAAAGATGAAGTTTTACTATGAAATACAAAATACAAAATTACTGTCTGCCTACCACACAACGAACATAGTGTCCATGTGACTTATTGCCGTAATCGACATTGCCATTGCCGAAACGAAGAGTCCAAGCCGTAGAGGAATTCTTTTCTGTTGCACTCCAAAACCATTGATATTCCATATTCATACTCTCTAAAAGAGGCTTTTTTATGTAAGTTTTTCCAGTATTACTTTTAGAGTTTTTATAAGATTTTTTTGTCACGATTGATTTTAGTTCATCTCTGTTTGGAAGTTTCCAGTTACTATATCCTGCTAGTGTTAAATCTCTACAATAATCTTTTGCATCACTCCATTTATATTCTCTGTTAGGTACATCAACCTGCCAGATTAAACCTGTATCTTTTTCTTTGTATATTTTTTTTGAGTTACTTGGCTCGAATGAATTCGAGATTCCGATTATTTTTTCTAATACTATATCTGCTGAAAAGTTGTCTTCTAAATCTACTTTACCTTTTTTAGTGATATAGCCAGATTTTGAGACTTTAATGATGTAAGAGCCTTTTTTAAGTCTGATTCCATCGTAGTATTTTGGTTTTATGTTTGTTATGCTTACTTTTGCATCACGAGGAGTTGGGTTTATAGTCAAAGAAAAAGTTGTTGGGGCTTCGTTTTTGAAGCTGAATGATGATTGGTTTTTTGGTTTTTTAGCCTCGAATGAATTCGAGGTTCCGAGAGCTGTATTTGTTGGTAGAGTGAAGAAAAACTCCCCTATGATGTCATCATGTGTCCATGGTCTTTGTCTTTGATTTGTTTTATTATATACATCTCTTTTTATATTTTTAAAGAGTTTGTTGAGGGTTACACCATTTTCATCTATATGCTTAAGAATCTGTTTAGTGAAGACACCATGTTTACCACTCCCATCACTTGCTTCATCCCCAGGGCTTGTTGCATAAGCTATAAACATCCCTTTAGCATTATCTACTTTAGCTAGTCCACCACCACCTGAACGAGAAAATGGATCGTTTCTACAAGCATCTAGTAAAACTATATTTAAACGATTCCCTGAGTTTTTCATCTTGTCTATCACTTTGTTTAACTCTAGTGATTCATAAGCAATATCATCTTTATCAACAAGATTAGAATCTTTACCCATTAGGTAGTTTTTGCCACTATGCTCTATCCCATGACCAGCGAAAAAGAAAAGCCCTACTCCACCAGCACTTAGTTTAGAACTAAATGAACGAAGTTTTTTATCCATAGCTCTTACACTAAGATTCTCTCCATAGTAAACTTTAAAACCTAAAGATTTTAGTTTAGTACTCATCGCTTTTGCATCGTTTATAGGATTTTTAAGTTTGCTTAATCTATCACTATTGTAATTATTATTTCCAATAACTAACGCAACTCTTTGTTCAGATTTCATCATTTTTAGTGAACGGTCTGTAATTGCATTGGTTGTAGTTGTAAATAATAATATAATGATTATCGATACTAACTTAATCATTTATATTTTCCTTTATTTGATTCTATTTCATAACTCACATCTATCATTTTGTTATATTATTTTTTCCCACTCAAATTCTGTAATATTCTTATCTTCACTAGAAAAACAGATTCCAACTATAAATATCTCTTTATTATCATTTTTATATTTTTCATAATATTTTTTCTCTTTTATCTGTTTGAGTGCTTTCTCTTTCATATCTACTTTAAACTCTATAATCACTATACGATTTGGCAGTTTTATAGTTAAATCTATACGACCTTTGTTTGTAACATCTTCTGCTACACAAGGAAATCCTAAAGAAACTAAGTAGGCATAAACTACTGTTGCATAGTAACCCTCATAGTGTGCTAACTCATTTTTTACATAGTTGTTGTATGGAATCGAGGCAAAAAGTGTCCTTAGAGTGGTTTCTAAGTTTTGAATATCTGAATCTATATCGTAAAATATTTTACTTTTGTTTTCTATAATATCCTCTGGTCTATTTGTAAGATAATTTAAAAACAACATATTTAATGATGATTGAATCTCTCTGTTTGGAACTTTGAGTTTATAAAGGTAGGTATCATCAAAATTTAGAATCTTCTTATCAAAAGTCAAATACCCAGTTTGCCAAAGAAGTGCTACAAAGTCTATATATTCTATATCAAAACTGTTGAGTGTTTCATCATTTGTTATAATATTTTCTAGTTGAGGGATGTTGTAATGGCTTGTTTTTAGTTTTTCAATCAAGAATCTAGGGTTTCCAGTTCCCCACCAGTAGTTTTTATAAATACAATCATTTGATATGAAAAGGAGAATATCGTAAGGGTTATAAACGGCATCACCAAAGTAGTTGTACCCATTGTACCACTCTTTTAGTTTTTCTAAATCTACATCTTCTAAATGTTGTTTAAAAGTTGTTTGTATATCTTTGTGAGTATATCCACAGATAGTTGAGTATTTTTGCATAGTTGTTATATCTTGAAGATTATTGAGTCCACTAAATAGATTCATTTTAGAGAATTTACTTACACCTGTCATAAATACAAATTTTATGTATTGGTCTTGGTCTTTCATAACTGTGTAAAATACTCTGAGGCTATCTCTAGCTTTTG
>JAYEKJ010000070.1:0-13533 GCA_034660975.1 Campylobacterota bacterium | reverse complement strand
TTTGAAGTTTCTCTAAAAACTTTAAGTCAAATATATTTTTACTTTCAATAACAACCATGATTTTTTCATCTTGTCCAAACTGCTCTTTAAACTTCTCATAACGAACAAGAGCAGGGTCATCAGCGTGTAAAAACCCCTCTGTTGAGGTGTCTATCGTGATTTTTGGTAGATTTGAAATCATACTCATACTTAAAAGTAATATTAAAAATATTATTTTAAGAGGGTTAGAAGTGATAATCTCACCCATTATTTCTAATCGATTTTCAGTTTTGGTTCGCCAGTTCATATTTTAGCCTTATAATTGATTTTGAAATAGTAATACAGATGTGTTAGGGTAATGTTAATTATGGTCTCTTACTTAATATCAAAGTCAAAGATAAAAATGATATAATGATAAGTTTTTATTTTGGAGAAGAAAATTATGAAACTATATGGGATACCAACTTGCGGTAGTGTAAGAAACGCAAGAAAATTTTTTAAAGAGAATGAGATAGAGTTAGAATTTATAGATTTTAAAAAAACTTCTGTTGGGTGTGAAGAGGTTGATAGATGGTTAGAAAAAATAAGTATAGATGTACTTTTTAATAACCGTGGTACTAAATATAGAACTTTAAAATTAAAAGATTTAAACCTTGATGAGGCTGGAAAAAGAGAGTGGCTTTGCAGAGAAAATATGCTTTTTAAAAGACCGATAATTGAGTTTAATGGAGAAGTGCTTGTTGGTTGGGATGAAGAGAGATATAAAGAGATTTTTATAAAATAAGGAAAAAGATTTGAAATTAACTATTTTATTTGGTGGGGCTAGTTTTGAACATGAGATTAGTATCGTTAGTGCTATAACTTTAAAAGAAAAATTATCTAGTTTTGATTTGAGTTTTATATTTTGTGATCAAGATCATAAATTTTATCTCATAGAACCATCGAAAATGAAGGCTAACACTTTTTCTAAGGGTGAACACAAAAAAATGCCACAGCTAAACATCTCTAATGGTGCTTTTGTGCAAAAGAGTATGTTTAGCTCTACTGAACATAAAGATTTAATATTGAATCTGATTCATGGTAGTGATGGTGAAGATGGAACGATAGCAGCACTTTTAGACTTTTTTTCTATAAAATATATTGGGCCAAGAGTGAGTGCTAGTATCTTTTCGTATGATAAAAGATTTACAAAATGGTTATGTGATGCTAAAGATATTAAAAGTGTTAAGTATGAGATTTTAAACGCTAAAGAGCATAAAAATGTAAAAATACCTTACCCAATTATTATAAAACCTGCTAGTTTAGGAAGCTCTATTGGTGTTAGTATTGTAAGAGATGAGAGTGAATTAGATTATGCTCTTGATTCTGCATTTGAATATGATTCCAATGTGATTGTTGAGCCATTTTTAGAGGGTGTAAAAGAGTATAACTTAGCAGGATATTTTGCTAATGGCAAAATGAACTTTTCAATAGTAGAGGAGCCTCATAAAGAGGAGTTCTTAGATTTTGAGAAAAAATATATGGACTTTTCTCGTAGTGAGCAGGTTTTAAAAGCTGAGATTAGTGATGAGTTAGTAGCTAAGCTTAGAGTAAATTTTGAAAGAGCTTATCTTGGATTATTTGAGGGTTCTCTTATTAGATGTGACTTTTTTGTAGTCAATGATGAGGTGTTTTTAAATGAGATAAATCCGATTCCTGGCTCAATGGCTAACTACCTTTTTGAAGATTTTGCAGGTGGTTTAGAAGCTTTGGCACTATCTCTTCCTCATGCAAAAAGGGTAAAAACAAATTATGAATATATCCACTCTATCTCTCGTGCAAAAGGTAAATAATGGCAATAAAATCTATACAATACAATAAACATACCTTAGATATTAGCTATGAGATAATAAACCCAACAGCAAATATTGACTTTATAGTTTTACATGGTTGGGGTAGCAATAAAAACTTAATGAAACAATCATTTTCACCATATATGAGTGCTTTTCGTCATATATATATAGATTTACCAGGATTTGGTAACAGCACTTGTAATGTAACTTTAACAACTGCTGATTATGCACGAATTATTGAGCTTTTAATGATTCATATAAATGCTTCAAAAGATATTGTTTTAGGTCACTCTTTTGGGGGAAAGGTAGCACTTTTACTTGAGCCAAAGGTTCTTATTTTAGTTGGTAGTGCGGGTATATTTATCCCTAAAGAGTTGAAAGTAAAAGCTAAGATAGCACTTTATAAAATTGTTAAATTAGTAGGGTTGGCAAAATTTCGTTCTTTATTTGTAGCAGAGGATGCAAAAAGTTTAAGTGAACCTATGTATCAAACTTTTAAAAATGTTGTAGATGAAGATTTTTCAGATCACTTCTCATCTTATGGTGGTAAAGCATTACTTTGTTGGGGTAGGGATGATACTGCCACACCAATAAGCTCTGCTGAAATAATAGATTCTTTGATAAAAGATTCTTCACTTGAAATCTATGATGGAGATCACTATTTTTTCATGAAAAATTCTGAAGATATCTCTAAAAAAATAGAAACAACTTTTCTAAAAACGATGGAGCATTAAGATGGAAGCTTATGAAATTTTATATGCTTTTGTAACAAATATTTTATTTGTTACATTTCTTGCTTGGTACCTTATTACAAATCTTCAATGGTATGATTATAAACTCTCTCGTGTAATTTTAAAGCATCATAAACCTCAGTGGCATCTCATCTACTTTTTTATCCCTTTTATAGCTTACTATACAACGGGACAGTATTTTGGAATTTTCTTTTATTTTGCGATTCTACCAGCTATGTTTGTTTGGCATAAAAAATTAGACAAAAAATTAGTTCTTACATGGAGAGTAAAAAGATTTTTGATTCTTGCTATATCTTTAGTGATATTTCAAAATGTACTGTGTACTTTAAAAGATGCCTGTGGAACTTATGGTGTATTTATGCCTTTAGCTCTCGCCTATATAGGTAGTTTCATGATAGAAAAGTTTCTTTTTATAACTTATATGAAAGAGGCAAAAAAGAGACTGAGTGAGATGAAAGAGTTGCAGATTATTGCAATCACTGGAAGTTATGGAAAAACAAGTATCAAAAATTTTGTAGCACAGATTCTCGGGTCAAAATTTAATCTATATGCAACGCCTAGAAGTGTAAATACTTTGGGTGGAATCATGGGTGATATAAACAACTCACTTCCAAGTGATACTGAGATTTATGTTTGTGAAGCAGGGGCTAGAGAGAGTGGGGATATTTTTGAGATAACTACATTTATAGAGCCTCAAACGGTTGTGGTTGGAAAGGTTGGTGAAGCTCATATAGAGTATTTTAAAACTTTGAAAAATATTATAGCTACAAAGCTAGAGATTATGCAATCACCACGATTAGAAAAAGCTTTTATACACAGCTCTGTAACAGATGAACCGCATGAAAAAGTTACTTTTTTTGGAGATGAGATTCTAAATGTTGATGCCTCATTAGATGGAATCAATTTTGAATTAAAAGTAGATGATGAGATTGTGAAATTTCATACAGATATTTTAGGTGAATTTCAAACTATGAATATCGCAGTAGCAGTTAAAATCGCAAAAAGTTTTGGTATGAGTAATGATAAGATAGTAAAAGCCGTATCAAAACTAGAACCGGTAGAGCATAGACTCCAACTGATAAAAGCTGGTGGAAAAATCATACTTGATGATGGTTATAATGGCAATATAGATGGTATGCTAGAGGGTGTTAGACTTTGCTCTTTACATGAGGGTAGAAAAGTGATAGTAACACCAGGACTTGTAGAGAGTAGTGAGGAGTTAAACCTAAAACTTATAGAAGCTATAAATAAAGTATTTGATATAGTGATAGTAACAGGCTCATTAAATGCTGAACTTTTTGATAAGAATCTAAAAGTAAAAAGTAAAATCATGTTAGCAGATAAATCTGTTTTAACAGAGGTTTTAGGCTCTCAAACTTCGTCAGGTGATATAATTTTATTTGCTAATGATGCTCCTAGTTTTATATAGGAAAAATAGATGAGTATTTATGAAAAATATACAAAAGAAGAGTTAATTAAAATAATTCAACAACAAGATAAAGAGTTAGAAAATAAAAAGTATGGTTTAGTTTGGGATAAAGAACGAGAGCCTGAGCAAGTTGTACTTGATTGTCAGCATAATTTACCAATTTTAAAAGAAGTTGAAAGTAAGCATATACAAACAGATGATAGTGATGATAATATTTTAATAGAGGGTGATAACTATCATGCTTTATCTGTACTGAATTATACTCATGAAAATAAAATAGATATTATATATATTGATCCTCCATATAATACAGGAAGTGAAGATTTTATTTATAATGATAAATTTATAGATAAAGAAGATAAATATCGTCACAGTAAATGGCTTAATTTTATGGAAAAAAGATTAAATCTTTCAAAAAAATTATTAACTAAAGATGGTGTTATCTTTGCGAGTATAGATGATAATGAATATCCACGACTAACAATGCTTTTTGAAAAAATATTTGGTGAAAATAATGTTAAAACTATAGCTGTAAAAATGTCTGAGCCAACAGGTGTCAAAATGTCACATATTATAAATAATGGTGGCATTGCAAAATTAAAAGAGTATATAGTTCTTGCAAAGCCCAGTGGTGTGAATAGGTTATACTTAGATAAAGTACCTAAAGAAAAATGGGATAAAGAGTATAAAACTTTAATTATAAATGCAACAAAAAAAGATATAAGTACTCTTAAAGAAATAAGAGATAATGAAAACAGAACAGAAAAAGATATTTTAAGATGTGATGATATTTTATCTTCATTTAAAATAATCTCATTAAGTAGTTATTTTAAAGAAAATAAAATTACTATAAAAGCTGATAAAGAACAATTTCAATATGATAATGCTTATAGAATTTATAGAACCGTTGCAACAACAGGAAGTGCTAAAAGTATTGCTGATAATAAAAAAAGTTTAATGGATGGTGGCTTTTTTTCAATTATAACGCCTAGAAATAAAATGTATGTTATGTTAACAAACTATAATTCTGAACAGTCTCAACCAAGAATTAAAATTTTATTAGCTGATGATTATTTAACGCAACACCCTGGAGATTTTTGGTCTGACATAAAAACAACTGGACTTGATAATGAGGGAAATGTAGATTTTCACAATGGTAAAAAACCGATAAAACTCATAGAAAGACTTATTAAATCTATTAAAAAAGAGAAAATAACAGTGTTAGACTTTTTTGCTGGTAGTGGAACAACTGGTGAAGTAGTATTAAAACTAAAAGAGAAAAAAGATATTAATTTTATTTTATGTACAACAAATGATGATAAAGAACAAATTTGTGAAAATGCAACTTATCCTAGAATCAAATATGCAATAGATACTTATGGTGGTAATCTAAAATATTTTAAAGCTGAACTCCTTAAAAAAAGTAATAGTCCTTCTCAAACAAAGATAGATTTAGTAAATGAATGTAGTGAAATGCTATGTGTAAAAGAAAATATATATAATCTTAAATTACAAAATAGTGATTATAAAATATATTTTTCAAATGATAAAACTAGATATTTATGTATATATTTTAATACAGAAGATGATACTTTAGATGGGTTTTTATCTTATCTACAAAATATAAAAGAACAAAAGAGTATTTATATATTTTCAGATACAGTAGAAGTAGATATGACAATCTTTAAAGGTATAAAAAATTTCAATGTTGAACCAATACCTCAAAAGATACTAAATATTTATCAACAATTAGTTAAACAAAATATAGCCCCAAAAACAAATACAATTTTTTTAGATTTAGAAAAAGCAAAAAAAAGAATTTTTGAAGAAAATGATAAGGATGATGGAACTCAAAAGCTAAGAGGAGTCTTAGAACAAATAATTGAAACTATCGCTTATAAAAATAGTGTAAATCTAAATGAATTTACTGTTATTTCAAGAATTAATACAAAATTAAAAGATGATGGTGTATTTACTAAAGTAATATGGAAAGAAAATGAAAGTTATTTGACAATTGGAAACAGTGCTATACACTCTAAATATGATGAGTATGATATGGAACAAGCAAAAAACTTTTATAAGCATGTACAAAGTTTAATAAATAATTTTGGTATAGGAAAATAGCATGAAACAATTAAAAAGATATCAAGATAAAGCAATAAGTAAGTTAATTAGTAGAACTCATGAGTTATTTAAAGAGAATCCTGATAAGGCAACTATCATCTTCCAATCACCTACCGGAAGTGGTAAAACTTTCATGATGAGTCATTACATAGAAGAAACTATTAAAGAGTTTCCAAATGATGATATTTGTTTTTTATGGATTAGCATTGGCACAGGTATGCTCCATCAGCAAAGTTACTATTCTCTTAAAAAAAGTTTTAATGGTTTTCCCGATGTATATTTACTTGAAAATGAATTTCATGGTGGTAGGGCATCTATAGAAAAAAATGAAGTAGTAATTGTTAACTGGGATAAATTGAACCAAAGAGATAAAGAGACAGGAGACTGGAAAAACTCCTTGATGAAAGATAGTGAAACTTATAACTTTAGAGATATAGTACAGAACACAAGAGACTTAGGAACTAAGATTATAATGATAATAGATGAAAGTCATACTAATGCAAATAGCCAAAGAGCGTTGGAACTTAGAGATGAAATAATTAAAGCTGATATAACAATTGAGATGAGTGCTACACCTGTAATTAGTCAATTTGATGCAATAGTTAAGGTAAATCCACAAGATGTTATTGATGAGGGGATGATTAAAAAAGAGATAATAGTTAATGATGGACTTGAGATTTATAAAACAGATGAGATTACATCACAAGATTTGATTTTAACTACAGCTTATTCAAAAAGATTTGATTTAACTAAACTATATGAAAAAAATGATTTAGATATAAATCCTTTATGTTTAATACAAATTCCAAATGGAAGTGAATCTAAAGAAAAACAAGATTCAATTGAAGAGTTTTTAGCAAAAAATAATATAACACAAGAAAATGGAAAACTTGCAATTTGGCTAAGTGAAGATAAAATAAATCTTGATATGCTAAATGATAATGAAAGTAAAGTGGATTTTTTAATATTTAAACAAGCTATTGCAACTGGATGGGATTGTCCAAGAGCTCATGTGCTTGTAAAATTTAGAACTAAAGGTAGCGAAACATTAGAGATACAAACTGTTGGTAGAATTCTTAGAATGCCAGAGGGTGAACACTATGAAGATGACAATTTAAATAAAGCATTTCTGTATATTGATACAAATGAATTTAATGTTAAAAATGAAGATTATAATCCAAATATTATAAAATCAATTTATTCTACAAGAAAAGAGATATATAGTGACATTAAATTAAAATCCTATTATTTAAATAGAATTGACTATGGGGATATTACAAGAAATATATATAGTGATTTAGAGCAAGTGTTTTGTAGGTTTTTTGATGTGAAAGTTGGAAAGTATGAGTTCTTTGATGAAAATAAAAGAATAATATCAGAAAAAATCACACTTGAAAAATCAACTTTAGAAAATGAATTTATTTTAGATGAACATCTTAATACTAAAGAGTTTGATGAATTTTATAAAAAAACTATTAAGTCTAATAAAAACATAAAAATCAAATACTCACAAAGTGATTACGATAAATTAATATTATATATAATTACAAAAAATCTAAATGGATTTGCTCCAGTAAGGTCTGTTAGTCCTGTTTGGATGAGTATAAGAAAATGGTTTAAGCTTTATTTAGGAATAGATCCAAGATTTACAGAAAATGGTTTGATTAAAATTAGAGATATTATTTTAAGCAATTCAGAAGTTTTTGAAAAGTTAATTAAGGATGTTACTCATAGATATAAATCTACTAAGAAAAAAGAGATAGAAAAAAGAGTTGATGAGATAGAAGAATGGGATGAAAGTTGGGAAATATCTTATAAAAGATTTTTTAACGAAGAAAGTTATAAAAAATATGAATTTAAATTGTCACTTTATGAGCCTTGCTATCTAAAAAAGAAACTTGACAGTAAAATAGAATTAGATTTTTTAGAATTTTTAGAAAAAAATAAAGATAAAGTTCTTTGGTGGTGGCAAAATGGTAGTGAACATATGGCACTAAATTTTGGTATTAAATACAATACTAAATCAACATTTCAGCCCGATTTCATTGTTATGCTTAAAGATGGTAGATTAGGAATATTTGATACTAAAGCAAGTGGTTATCAAGAGGATGATAATAAACTTAAAGGTGAAGCTTTACATCAATATATAAAAGAAGAAAATTCAAAAGGTAAAAAATTATTTGGTGGTTTAGTTATAAAAGATGGTGCACACTTTAGAATAAATCAAAAAGAGAAATATCAATCATTTAAAG
This sequence comes from Campylobacterota bacterium, assembly GCA_034660975.1. Classification (GTDB taxonomy): domain Bacteria; phylum Campylobacterota; class Campylobacteria; order Campylobacterales; family Sulfurimonadaceae; genus Sulfurimonas. Next base: position 5,165 of record JAYEKJ010000070.1, on the reverse strand, counting down.
ATTCTTTTGAAGATTGGGATTATTTTGAAATTTAATATAAATAAGTGGAATTATATATGGGGATAATAGATAAAATAATAAAATACTTAGGTACTTTCACAGCCTTTATACTAATAACACTTGTCCTTTTAGTAGTTTACGATGCTACTGCTAGGTACCTTTTCTCAACTGGTTCAATCGCTTTGCAAGAGTTAGAGTGGCATCTTTTTGATATTATTATTCTTTTTGGAATCGCTTATACATTAAAAGAGAATGCTCATGTTAGGGTTGATATATTTTACGCCTCGTATTCTGATAAGACAAAAGCTTTAGTAAATTTTATATCATCACTATTTTTTATTTTACCTTTTTCTCTTCTAATAATTTATCTTGGTATAGATTTTGTATCTCAGAGTTTTATTCAGAATGAAACATCATCGAATCCTGGTGGATTGGAGTATCGTTATCTTGTAAAAGCACTTTTACCTCTCTCTTTTGCTTTTTTATCGCTGGTTGCTATTAAAGATTCTATAACAAATTTTAAACTTTGGAAATCATTATGATAGCTTTATCTATGTTTGTGATAGTCTTAGCACTACTTTTAGTTGGGATTCCTGTTGCTTTTGTATTTGGTGCAGTTTCTATCGTATTTGCTTTTTTAGTTCCTGAGCTTGGATTTGAAGTATTTTCAGTATTACCTTTTAGAATCTATGGAATCATGTCAAATACAACTCTTATGGCAGTACCACTTTTTATAGCTATGGGCTTAGTTTTAGAACGCTCAAAAATGGCAGAGAGATTACTTATCTCTATGAGTGCTTTGTTTCGTGATGTTCGTGGAGGTTTGGCAGTAAGTGTTGTCTTAGTTGGGGCTATACTTGCAGCTTCAACTGGAATCGTATCAGCTTCTGTTGTGATGATGAGTGTTATCGCACTTCCTTTGATGCTAAAAGCTGGTTACGATAAAGGCTTAGCGAGTGGAACTGTGGCTGCGAGTGGGACTTTAGGGCAGATTATACCCCCATCTATCATCCTTATCATCTTAGGTGATGTTATGAGTGTAAGTGTTGGTGAGCTTTTTATGGGTGCTGTTTTACCAGGGCTTTTGTTGGTTGGCTTATATATATCTTATATTTTAATCCGTTCCTATTTTTCACCTGAAATTGCTCCGATTCCAAAAGATATAAAAAGTGTAAGTACAAAAGAGATTATTTTATCGATAGTTCCACCTATGCTTTTGATGGTATCTGTTTTAGGAAGTATTTTCGCTGGAATCGCTTCACCTACTGAATCGGCTGCATTTGGGGTTATTGGTGCTATTTTACTCTCTATTTTAAATAAATCACTTAGTTTTGAGATGATTAAATACTCCACACTTGAAACAGTAAAACTCAGTGGTATGATTTTTATGATTCTTATAGGTGCTACTGCTTTTTCACTTGTGTTTAATGAACTTGGTGGAAGTGATTTGATTTTAGAGTTTTTTAGTAAAGATATTGGGGATGTTTGGGTATTTATAGCTATTGCGATGTTAAGTATTTTTATACTTGGATTTTTTATTGACTTCATTGAAATCTCTTTTATCATCGTTCCAATTCTAGTTCCTGTTATGGATGCATTTGGAATTGATCCAATATGGTTTGCAGTGTTAATTGCTCTAAACCTACAAGCATCATTTTTAACTCCACCTTTTGGATTATCACTCTTTTTCTTAAAAGGTGCAGCTGGTGATGCGATAAAAACTATGGAGATATATAAAGGGATAATCCCTTTTATAGTTTTACAACTTTTAGGTTTAGGTTTGGTTATAATATTTCCAGATTTGGTTTTTGCATTTTTATAGGTCTATGTATGGGAAGTAAAAGTAGAATAAATTTGGGTTTTATTGTTCTTTATATTTTACATTTTCATAGAAATTATTTTGAAAAATCTAAAATATATATGAGTAAAAGAATTTATGAAAAGATAAAAAATAAACATACTGAAAATTTAAAGTTTATAAATAAAAAAGGTCAATTTAAATTTCTGATGCAATCAACAATAGCATCATGTAATTATGATAATTGCAATGATACAATTAATTTTATATCATATATAGAATCTGAAAAGAGATTTATTTTATATTCTTTAAAAAGAGAAAAAAATCATACAATTTGTACTACAATTTTTTCATTGAACAAGAGTAACTTAAGAAAGTATTATAAAAGAGATGATTTTAGAATCTATGAAATCGAAAATAAAAAGAGTATAGAAAAATATATAAACCAAGTCCAGTGACCAAACTGGAATCTCTTATCCTCGTCAGCCAAACTGTTACGGGCATCTATCACTATGGGCTAAGTTTCCAAAGCTGTAAGCGTATGGGAGGTCAATCTCCACCTCTTGGTTTATATGTGCTAATTATAGCAAAATAGAGTATAAATACCAATTTTTATAGCTATTAATATGTTAAAATAAAAAATAATTAAATTAGGAAATATATGTTTGAGCAAACTTTTAAAAATATAGATGATATTCTTTTCAAAGATTCTGGTGCAGATAGTGAACTGGATTATATAGGTCAAACTTCTTGGATAATGTTTTTACGCTACTTAGATGAGTTAGAGATGGACAAGGCAGATTCAGCTGAACTTGAAGGCTTAGAGTACAGCTACATTATAGATGAAGAGTATAGATGGAACAAGTGGGCTATGCCAAAAGGTGCTGATGGTAAGTTAGACCATCACAAGGCTATGACTGGGGTTGATTTGGTTCAGTTTGTAGATTCTAAGCTTTTCTCATACTTGGCATCTTTTAAACAGAGTGCAGAATCTGCTCAAACTATAGAGTATAAAATCGGTGAGATATTTTCAGAACTAAAAAACAAGATTCAGAGTGGTTACAACCTAAGAGATATTTTAGAGTATGCAGATGAGCTTCCTTTTCGTTCAAACAAAGACAAACATGAACTTAGTCACCTGTATGAAACAAAAATCAAAAACATGGGAAATGCTGGTCGTAATGGTGGTCAGTACTACACACCTCGCCCTCTAATCCGTGCAATGATAGAGGTTGTAAACCCTGTTATAGGTGAAAAAGTTTACGATGGTGCAGTTGGGAGTGCAGGGTTTTTATGTGAATCTTATGATTATATGTATGAGAAGATGGATAGAACCGTTGACAATCTAAAAACACTTCAAGAGAAAACATTGTACGGTAAAGAGAAAAAGAATCTAGCGTATGTGGTAGGTGTTATGAACATGATTCTTCATGGCATAGAAGCTCCAAATATTACCCATACGAACACACTTGGTGAGAACATACGAGATATTCAAGAAAAAAATCGTTACCATGTAATCCTTGCAAATCCACCTTTTGGTGGCAAAGAGAGAAAAGAGGTTCAGCAAAACTTTGACATCAAAACTGGTGAGACAGCTTTTCTTTTTATGCAACACTTCATAAAGTCTCTAAAGGCAGGTGGTCGCTCAGCCGTAGTTATAAAAAACACTGTTTTAAGTAACACTGACAACGCTTCGGTGGCTCTGAGAAAGCACTTGCTAGAGAGTTGTAACTTGCATACTGTTTTAGATATGCCTAGCGGTACATTTTTAGGGGCTGGTGTAAAAACTGTAGTACTATTTTTTAACAAGGGTGAGCCAACTAAAAAAGTATGGTATTACCAACTACAAGCGGGTCGCAATATGGGTAAAACAAACCCTCTTAATGACAAAGATTTAGCAGAGTTTGTTGAACTACAAAAAACAAAACCTGAGAGTGAAAAATCGTGGATGCTTGATATGTCAAATCTAAACACAGAGACTTATGACTTAAGTGTTAAGAATCCAAATACTCCAGAGGAGGAGCCTTTAAGAACTCCAGCAGAGATACTTGAAGAGATGCAGAGTTTAGATAAAGAAACTAATGATATTTTAGATTCTATTAGAGAGTTGATATGAAGCAACTATTGGAAGTAAAAAAGCTTAAAGAAGTTTGTGAAAACTTAGATAACAGAAGAATTCCAATAACTAAACATAAAAGAGAAAGTGGAAATATTCCATATTATGGGGCTTCTGGAATAGTTGACTATGTTGATTCATATATTTTTGATGAAAATTTACTTTTAGTTTCTGAGGATGGAGCTAATCTGTTGGCTAGAACTTATCCAATAGCATTTTCTATTTCTGGAAAAACATGGGTTAATAATCATGCCCATGTTTTAAGGTTTAAAAATTTAATTAGTCAGAACTTTATTGAATACTATTTAAACTCAATAAAGTTAGATGATTACATTAGTGGAATGGCACAACCAAAGTTAAATCAAAAAATGTTGAATTCAATTGAAGTACCTTTTCCAGCATTAGAAGAACAAAAACAAATAGTAGCTATTTTAGATGAAGCTTTTGAAGCTATAGAGATAGCAAAAACAAATATAGAAAAAAACTTGGCAAACTCTAAAGAACTTTTTCAAAGTAAACTCAATGAAATCTTTTCTCAAAAAGGTGAGGGTTGGGAAGAGAAAAAGCTTGGTGATGTTTGTAAACTATATCAAGGTTTAGCAATAAATAAAAAAACTAAGCATTTATTAGTTGAGAAAAGTAGTTTACCATTATTGAGAATTAAAGATTTAAAAAAGAATACTGAAGAACAGTTTGTTTCAGAAATAGGTTATCCAGAAAATTCAAGAGTATATAAAAATGAAATAATATATACAAGAACAGGTTCCTTGGGTCTAGTTTTTATAAATAAAGAAGGAATATTACATAATAATTCATTTAAAGTTATTCCAAATGAAGAAGTAGTCAATGACTATTTATATTGGTGGTTGCAACATGATAACTTTACAAATAAAATTATTAAGTTAGCTTCAAAAGCGGCTCAACCAGATATTTCACATAAATTATTTAAAGAACAAAGTATAATAATTCCAGAAAAAGAGTTTCAAAATAAAAATATAATTCTAATTGATAAACTAAACAATGATATTAAGATGATAGAAGTAAAATACCAACAAAAACTTTCATACCTAGAAGAACTAAAAAAATCAATCCTACAAAAAGCATTTAATGGAGAGTTAGTGTAGTGAATGAATCAGAAACAAGAGCCGAACTTATAGACCCAGCTTTACTAAAGGCTGGTTGGGGAGTTGTTAAAAACAGCCGTGTTAGACGAGAGTTTCCCATCTCTAAAGGTCGGCTTTTGGGTTCTGG
>JAYEKJ010000069.1:0-2789 GCA_034660975.1 Campylobacterota bacterium | reverse complement strand
TGAAGTAAAACCTCTAAGTTACAATAATTTTTTATCTTTATTAAAATTATTATCATCTAAATTTAATATTAATGAGGTGATTTTTAATTATAAAAATTTAATATACGACTTTAAAACAAAAGTTTTATCTATTGATGGGACTGTTATTGAGTTAACAAAAAATGAGATCTTATTTATAGAACTACTTATTGTAAATAAAGATGAAATCATCACTTATGAGATGATTCAAAGAGATATTTATAGAGAAAAAATCATGAGTGATTCCTCTATAAAAAATCTAATTCTGAGATTACGAAAAAAGCTAACTATCGATTTTATCACTACCATCACTGGAATTGGTTATAAACTCTCTTAATGCCTAATCATCTTTGTCCATCTCTTTCATAACTAAAGCTCGGTAAGCTTCATCTTTTGGAACTAGTCCAGCTTCATACAGAAACTGAGATGGGGCAAAGTTCATCTTTTTTATCTTATCATATTTTGCAAAACTCAGATAAAGTATATCTTTTGCTCGTGTTACTGCCACATAAAAAAGCCTTCTCTCTTCATCAAGAGAACCACCCCTTTGCATCAATTTTCTATTTGGAAATCTCCCATCCATCAGATCAATCACATAAACCTCTTTATACTCTAAACCTTTTGAAGCATGAACACTCAAAAGATTTACCCCCTCCCCTTGCGTTAAATCTGATGAGCCTAGAATCATAGCATTTAAAAATCTCTCATGCTCACTATAAGGCTTTGACAACTCCTCTAAAAGAATCATTTTTCTAGTAATTCTTGTCAATGATTCTGTTTTTTGTTTCTCATCTATTGAGCCATCTTTGAGTGTTGCTCTTTTAGTCGCTAATGTATCAGAGATTCTGTTAAACATGGAGGATGATGCTATTTTTCTCACTATTGTTCTTGCTTGTTTAATCCCTTTTAAATCACGATAAAGGAGATAAAAATCGTGTAAAAAACTTGCTCCATCTTTGGTGAGTTTTGGATGTTTCAAAATTGGATTTTTCATAAACTTAGCTTCGAATCCTAACTTTGCAAATTTTCCAACTGCTCCTAACTCTAAAAAATCATCAAATAGACCCAATTGATGAGATACTTTTCTTTTCTCAAATGGATTATTGATAGATTCATCGGGGGCATACAAACCATAAAATATTTTTCCATGCCCTAAAGTTTTAAGTGCCATATACATCTCTTTAGCCATAGCAGAACCAACTCCACGAGCAAACTCAAAAAGGTGTATAAATGCCATCATATCAGCTTCGTTAACAAGTAAAGTGTATAGATCTAAAACTGCTTTTACCTCTTTGGAATCAAAAAAACTTGTTCCACCTTTTCTTTTACAAGGTATGTCAAGTTCTCTAAGCCCAACCTCGATTCCATCAGCCGAAGAGTTGTTTCTAAAAATAACAGCTATCTCCTCTCTAGGAGTTGAGGAATCTTTAATCTTTGCAGCCATAGCATGATACTGATCAAAAAGTTCATCGTAAGCTAAAAGTTTTGGAGAAACAGCTTCCCCTACCCTTGTAACTTCAAGATTCTTAGGATAGATTCTTTCATTATGCTCTATCACTTTTGTAGCAAGAGATAGAATCGGTCTTGATGAGCGATAATTTTTTGTAAGAGTATGTACTTTTGCATCTGGATATTTAGTAGAGAAAGAACCAATTATACTTATATCTGCACCATTAAAAGCATAAATAGATTGATCATAATCACCAACACAAAAAAGAGATGGTGGATTCATAGCATCGATAAGTGTACCTTGAAGAGCATTCGTATCTTGGTACTCATCTACAAGCACCTCTTTATAACCTAAATCTACCGTTTTACACATCGCTCTAAAATTTAAAAGCAGGTCATTAAAATTCACAAAACCATACTCTTTTTTTAAGCTCTCAAACTCATCAACAATATCTGCATAGATCATAGCAAACTGCTCATGCTCCTCATATTTTTCAATTATCCAATCTTCAAAGTTTTTATGCAACTCCGTATTTTGATAAAAAGAGTACACATCATACAGATAATTTCCACCATAAGGGGTTACCTCCGCATTGATATTCATAAAATTTCGCTTCTCAAAAACACTTCTAAAAAGAGTTTTTAACTCCCTTTGCTGTTTAAGAACCACCCTTTTATCGTGTTTTTTAAGCCATCTGTATGAAACTGCATGAAAAGTTCCTGCATCTATTTTAGCAGCTACCTTTTTACCAAATAAACCAGCTACACGCTCAACCATCTCTGCTGCTGCTTTATTAGTAAAAGTAAGAAGTAAAATCTCTTCAGGTTTTATTCCCGTACTTAGAAGATAGCCTATCCGTCCAACTATGGTAGAGGTTTTTCCTGTACCTGCTGATGCAATAATTAAATTTTGAGTATCTTTAGAGGTTGCAGCTGCATACTGCTGTGGATTTAGATTAGATAGTGGCATGAGGCAATTCCTTGAGATTTTAAGAGTGTGATTATAGCTTGTGAGTTTTAAAACTGTGAAATAAAAAAAGTTTTATTGTAAATTTTATCTAATGTTGCTCAAATGTCTTTAATATAAGATATAATATTTTAATAGATTATTATAACAAAGGTTGTTTTTATGGAAGCAAACAAAGAGATATTGACAATAATATCAAATGAAACTCTTAATTCAGTTAATGATATCAGTATTGTAACTCCAAGTATCTATCAATCAGTTTTTTCAAAATATGCATCTTCTCATAATACCGATATTGAAGATGAAAATAAACTAACAGATACTATACTAGATGATAAAATATCTATGTTCAAAG
>JAYEKJ010000068.1:0-2797 GCA_034660975.1 Campylobacterota bacterium | reverse complement strand
TAAAGGGGGCAAAAATCTATCTCTTTTTCTACCATATTTTCAAAATCAAAATAGTTTATTATCTGCTCTTTTGAGTAGTTTTTCTCTACTAACTTATCTACAATTTCTTTATGCTTTTTGGCATGTTCTTCAAACCATTTCTTATAACCCATCTTGTCCCCTTAAACCCGAATTATACAATAGAGAATTAAAAATTTACTCTATCATTGTAATCAAGGCACATTCATTAAAAATTTACACCACCAATAAGGTGGCTTAAAATTTTTACTAAACATCCCTTAATTACAAGCATAGGTAAATTTTGTAAATTCCTATTGCATAATCCGGGTTAAATAAAAAATTTCTCTATTAACTCTGTATTATTTCTCAGCATAGTATGAAGATATGTTCCAAAAACTTTATCTTTTTTCCAACTACCAACTTTCCCATCACCATTCTCTTTTTTGGAGAGTATATCAACCCCTGATGGAGGGTTTAGTATATTTGTATAGTGAAAAGAGTGACCCTTGATTCCATCACTATTAAAGTAATATCCAAGCCTTTGGAATCTCTTATGAAGTGTGAATTTTAAGTCAAGAATCCCACTCATCTTTTTATCATCTACACTTTTAGCCAAGTAGAGTAGCCCAGCACACTCTGTATAGATATGTTTTGTTTTGGCATGTGTTATCAGTGACTCTCTAAATTTTGTAGAATCTTTTACTTTCGCATAATTAGAATCTGTCTCAACATAGCCACCAACTATGTAAACAACATCGCTATCACTAGGGATAGTCTCATCTTTTGTAGAATCTACAAATACAACATCTCTAAACAGCTCTTTTAAAAACTCAGCATTATCATGGTACAAAAAGGAGAAATTTTCATCATTTACGATAGCTATTTTTTTATCTATGGGGTTTAGTTTTTTAAATGGATACTCTTGAATCTCTTGTTTTTCAAAGCTATTTGCAAGTTCATTTAGAAGTTTTGTATCTATATTTTTAAGTACCTCTTTTGAGATAATCTCTATTTTTTTAGTATCTTTTAAATCTAGTCCCAAATGAGTATCACTTAAAGATTCTAAATCTTTTTGTATCCACCCTAAAACAACAATATCATCAAAATCTTTCTCTATCTGATTTTTTATAAGTTCATAATGCCCAAGAGATGAGAGTTTATTTAAAACGATAGCTTTGATAGTGTTGTCATCTTTATAAGTAACTAAACCTTTTAAAACAGCAGAGATAGTGATATAACTCCCACTCCCATCAAGAAGTAAAACAGTTGGAATCTCTAAAAGTTTGGAGAGGTCATAAGCACTAGAACCTTTATCCATCCCATCATAAAAGCCCATCACCCCCTCACAGATAGATATATTTTTATCGCTGTATCTGTCAAATATCCATTGCACTTGATTCTCGTTCATCATAAAACTATCAAGATTTAGAGATGGAGTACCACAGATGAGGGTATGAAACTGAGGGTCAATAAAATCTGGACCTATCTTAAATGGTCTGACAGATTCTTTAAAATAGTAAAGCAAAGCCATTGTAAGGATAGTTTTTCCTTGGTTAGATGCTATGGCTGAGATACATAAACTTTTCATATTCTCTTTCTCCTAGTCAACAGATATATAAAAAATGGTCCACCTAAAAATGATGTCACAACCCCTATTGGTAGATCAGAAGTTGCCCCAAGATTTCTTGATATGAGGTCACATAAAACTAGAAAAACTCCACTATAAAAAAATGTTGGTAGAAGTAGTTTGTCAGCACTTTTTTTGTAGATGGTTTTTAAAATATGAGGGACGATTAGACCTACAAACCCGATGGGTCCTATTATGCTTACTGCTACCCCGATAGCGATGGAGACTGAGATAAGCAGGATAGTGTTTATCTTTTTTACCTCTATCCCTTTCAAGAAGGCATTTTCATAAGAGGTGAGTAGAAGTTTTATCTGATTCTTGTAGTTGAGAGTTAAAACTAAAAGTAATATTGCCACGATAACGATAGGCAGAGTGCTATAAAAACCAACTATATCCAAGCTTCCCATAGTAAATCTCACTATCTCATAACTCTGACGCTCATCACTAATGTAGAAGAGAATCATTAACGCTGCACTATAAAAGAAAGACAAGGCGATTCCCACCAAAAGGAGTGATGAACTCTCAAACGCTTTGAGCCTTGATGTGAGTGTAAAGAGAATCACAATAGTCAGTAATGCTCCTAAAAATCCAAAGATAGAGATAAATGAAACCATCCCAAACACTATGGCAAAAGCAGTACCCAAAGTCGCACCACTAGCAACCCCTAGAGTAAACGGCGTACTCATAGGGTTTCTAAAGAGGGACTGGAAGATGAGTCCACTCAACCCTAGCAAAGCACCTGTAAAAAATGCGAGAATAACACGAGGCATTCTCAAATCCCAAAACAGTTTGTAGTCTATGGTTGAGATGTTTGTAAGTTTGGCTATATCTATCTCAATCTGTCCAAAGAATGGTGCGATAAGCAAGAGGAATAGAGATAAAAGTATGAATAGATAGTTCATTAAACTTTATTTCCTTTTTCAAGCTTGGATAAAATGTCAAAAGCATCCATATCCAGTTTAGAAAACGCAAACCATTTTTTACCCAAATCCTTTAAACTCGCTCCTATATGATACAGATATTTTTCATCTATTATTAAAAATCTATCATGGGAACTAGCAAAATTTTTCACTTCTATTTTTGAGTATTGTTGATTGTATTTTTCTAAGTCTAGTTGAAACTGTTTGCTTAGATTCTTTGTGTAGATGGTGGTTTTTACTTTAGAGTTGC
>JAYEKJ010000067.1:8850-13703 GCA_034660975.1 Campylobacterota bacterium | reverse complement strand
GGTGGTATTGAGGAGAGTGACTGTACAACTGGAACTTGTTCGGCAGGTGGTTCAGGGGCTATCTCATGTACAACTGATTGTCAATGTGGAGAGTGTTGGTACTGTGAAAATGGTGAGTGTAAATATGGTGGTGAAGGACCATACGGATGTTATAGAGGATGTGGATTATGAAAAAGTTAATATATATTTTATTGTTATCAAGCTTACTGTTTTCAAGTGAAAAAATTGAACAAAATGTTTTGGATTTCGATAGATTTGAACTTGGATTTAAAGCAGATGAAGATGGAAACTTAAATCCAAAAGTAACTATCCCTGTAAAGTGGAGCGATTCTTATTATAGTGCGGTAGGCTATGAGGTGACATCAATTGTGGAGCATTATAGTGTTGATTTTAACACTCCAAATAAATTTGTAATTGCAGCAGATAGTAAATATGTTTGGATAGATATTATTGGTTCTAAGGTGATATTTGAAAATAGCTACTTTTCATATAGTTTTACTTTAGGATATAGAGAGATTGATATGATGCAATATGGTTACCTGCATGAAACTGATTTAACTACAAATGAAAAAACTACATTTGCAACAAATAGAATATCTAGTTTAAAAACTTCAGGTACCGGTTTTTATTTAGACTATACATATAAAAATTTATTGGATATCATCTCATTTCGTATAGCTTCTCATATCTATCCTTATTCCCAATTGACATTTAAAGAAGAAACTGCATTTATGCCAACTATACCTGATGTTGCACAAGTTAAAAGTGAACAGAATCAAGATATTCGTTACGATATAAACTTAGATGTTGTATTTAATATAATAGATTCATTAGATATTGGTATAAATGCAAAGTATGATTATTTACCTTATAAATATTATGTATTGATGCCTGCGATGAATGGTGAAAATCTAACATTTCAATCTGTTAAATATCAAAATAATACAACTACACAATCTTTTGGAATAAGAATGATTTTTTCTAAGCATTCATTTGCAGGGATAAAACCAACAATAGGTTTTGAATATTCAAGTAGCTCAACAGATAGTATCTATCCAGATAGTAAATCTGTAAGCAATTTAGACACTAAAAATTATACATTTGGTATAGAGAAGAAATTTTAATTATGGCAATCAGTTAAAGTTTTTAAAGGATCTGAGATATATTCATAACCACTATAAATAGTATAAGCACCGTATAGGATAACAGCTATCGAAGATAAACTCATCATTAGGTTTCTAAAACTTGTAGCAGATGCAAGAGATGATAAAAAACCTAGTCCAAACATAGCAGGGATTGTACTCAATCCAAATATTGCCATCACCATAGCACCATAGAGTGGGTCAGCTGTACTTGCAGCTGTGATTGCGAAGAAATATACAAAACCACATGGTAGAAGTCCATTTAACATCCCTAAAACAAAAAAACTAAGGTTTGATTTTGAGTTCAAAACTGATTTAAAAGCTGTTTTATAAAGTGGAGATGATGAAAAAGAGTGTTCTATAATTGTTAAAAACTTGATTTTTCCCATTAAAGATAAACCTGCTAAAACCATAACAACTCCAGCAAAAATAAGAAGCCCACCATTTGCATTGTTGCTAAAAGTTACAACACCACCCAAAGCACCAAACATTGCACCTAAAATAGTATATGTTAAAACTCTACCAAAAGAGTAAAGAAGATGTGCTACACCTTGAGTGACTTTTGAGCTTTTAGGATTTATTTTTATAGTGGAGTATGCAACAACAATTCCACCACACATCCCTATACAGTGACCAAAAGAGCCTAGAAAAGCGATACTAATAATAGTTAAAATATTTACAGTTTCCATCAGTTACCCAATAGTTGTTTTTTTATAAGTGGGTTATTCATCGTCTCACCTCTTAACATTTTAAGGCTCATACTCTCAAAATCGATAAAACCATCATCTTTTTTTTCATAAGCTCCAAAACCATAACCCATAGGTGTAATATCAGTTAAAGAGTAAAATGCTTTTTTTGCATCTATCCATTTTTTTGTATCTTTACTCATCACCCAAATCACTACATCATTTTTAAACTCTTTATCCTCTAACCAATGTACAAATCCACCATGGTCATGAAAAAACCAAGTTTTACCATTTTTAGCTACAACTTGTGAGGCATAGTGCAAATCCTCTATAACCATCCCACAATCACTATCTTGATATTTGTTTAGCTCCATCTGTATAGGTAATCTTTTTAAATTTCCCTCATAAACAACAACCATCCTATCGACAGATGCCAACGACATAAATAGTGATACTATAATAGCAACAAGTGTAAATACAATTAAAAATGGTGTGATTTTTTTCATAAAAAGCCTAGATTAGAGATAAATTTTTCCTATTTTATTTAAAAAGTGTTACAGTAGTGTTAAGAGTTAAGGGTTTTAGAGGTGCCCTTAATCTCGTCTCTTTTTTCCCTTACCCAAATCATCATAAATCAGGAACTTTGCTAAGTCCTCTTGAATCTCTAAACTTAAAGATTCCCATATTAGTTTTTTTCTCTCATACCTTGAAAAATCTTCTATTTTACTCTTTTTAATATCTCGTATAAGATAATGATAACGAACTATTGTTTTAGTATATTCACTAATTAAAGGGAGTTTTTTTATCATCTGATAACTTCTCTCCTCATGGTCTGTAAAACTCCATTCTCCAAACTCTATATCCTCTGCATCTTTTTTAAAAGCAGTAGATGGTTTACCTACATCATGAAGTAAAGCAGCAGTAAAAAATTTAAAATCACCAGCTTCTAAAACATTGTAAATAACACGAAGAGTATGAACGAGTACCCCATGCTGATGCCATTTGTTTTGAGTAAAAAAAAGCGACATCAAACTTGGTTTAGAGAAAAAACTATTGTTAATTTCACTCATCACCTATTTACACTCTGAATCTGATAAGTCTCTTTGATTATATGAGATGATATTATCAGTGATTGTTGCAAGCTCTATACATTTTGCTGTTGTATTTTTAAGTCTTATCACTCTATCTATTTTGTTATCAAGATATACTCTCATTTGAGCTTTATCGTTGATAGTACCTTTTTTACTAAATCTATTTACTAAAACTCTATAACTATCATGTTTATTTAGCTTATTTATAGTGATTGTTTCAGGACCATAACCTTTCATAGAATCTCTATCTAGTTTAGCTCTATTTGTTACACTTTTTTTATTTCTAAAACTCACATGATAGCTATTTGCTTTAAGATGTAAATCTAAGTCAGATGGTCTCTCTCCCCAACTCAGAACAAACCTAGCACTACTTGATGGAAGTTTTTTACTCATTAAAAACAGATTGTTCCAGTAAGAACCAAAAACTACCATCACCTCTTCATTAGCTGTAATATATCTATCTTTTTTGATAGTAATTGGTAGATTCATATCCATATCTTCTGGTGGAAGTGGAACAGTTACTATTCCATACTTATCTGCTTCAAAACCAACATTACCAATAAAAAATTTAGCATTAGAGATAGCTTCACAAGTAACAGCATCCCTAATAGAGAATCTTGTTTTTTCACTAAACTCATCTTGAGCAAAATTTGCCACCTCTAAAGTACTCCAACATGAACTAGCGTAAGTTGTTGCAACTAATGCTGTCGTTACTATTATCTTTTTTATCATTTTATCTCCTATGTTATCTATTTTTTATACAACGAACTGAAGGACCGGTTACTTTGCTATCTTTTGCTATTTGAATAAAGTCACTTCCTAAAAACAACAGCTTAGAGGAGCTTCCATTTTCACTACTTGACCAAAGACTCCCATAAACACCTTGATAATCGTGGGAACCTTTATTGCTATAACCATTCGTTGGTAGTTTCAAAAAACTACTAAAAGCATTATCCCTATTTTTTAGACTTTGACCTATTGTTTCAATTTTTAGTTCACTAATCGTTGGTACTCTAAAACCTAATGGACATTGATTTTGTGCAGTTTTCCAGTTAAAGTAATCACCATAACATTTTTTATCATCAAATGATTTACAAACTCTTGATGCTCCTAGATTTCTATCTAACCATTTTTGTCCTGTATATGGTGATTTAATAACTTTATATACATAACCCTTATGCTTGATTTTCTTTGTTGAACTATTTTCTACAACTGAAGTTATGCTCCCAGATGATTTTTTTGTGATTTTATCTAAACTCACTGTTATATCAGTATCTGATTGTAAACTAATATCTCCGTTCTTAGTTATATATCCACTCTTTGATACTTTGATATTATAAGAACCTTTTTTGAGTCTAATTCCATCGTAATATATCGGTTTGATATTTGTTATTCTTACTCTTGCATTTGATGGGGTTGTGTTTATGGTTAAGCTAAATGTTGTTGGGGCTTCGTTTTTGAAGCTGAATGATGAACTACTCTTTTGTTTATTGCTCGAATGAATTCGAGATTCCGATGGTTTGTTTGTTGGTAGAGTAAAGAAAAAATCTCCCCTTATTTGATTATAAACTCCCGGGCTTTGAATGCCGTTTGTTTTATCATGTACATCTGCTCTTGTATTTTTAAATACTCTCTCAATTGTAGCACCCTCCTCTTGTAGATTTTCAACCAAGTATTTCGTAAAGATTCCATTTTTTCCACTCTTACCATCACTTGCTACTGAACCAGCCTCAGTAGCATAAGCTATAAAAATTCCTTTAGCATTTGACACAGGAGCAAGACCTCCACCACCACTTCTACTAAAAGGGTCATTTCTACAAGCATCTAGGATAATAATATTTAATCTATTTCCTGATGCTTTCATCTTTTTTGTGATGTAATTAAGTGCCAAAGTTTCATACTCCACCTCATCTCTATCATCCATTAAAGAGTTA
>JAYEKJ010000067.1:0-8750 GCA_034660975.1 Campylobacterota bacterium | reverse complement strand
TTTCACCCTCTACATTTACACCATGACCAGCAAAATAGTAAAGACCTACCCCTCCACGATTTAGTTTATAACTAAAATTTTTTACAAGTATCTTCATATCTTTTTTAGTAGCATTCTCTTTATAGGTAACATCAAATCCTCTCTTTTTTAAGACAGACCTCATTAGTCTAGCATCATTTACTGGATTTTTAAGATTGCTCAGGTTATTGTAGTTGTTGTTACCAATTACAAGTGCAACTCTTTGTTCTGTTTGCATCTTCTTTAGCATAAGACCACGATCGGCATTTAGAGTTATGACTATAAACACTAAAACAAGTAATATCTTTTTCATATTTTAAGTACCTCTATCTCTTCATCGTAGTAAAACTCATAACAGCTTCACTCATCTGAGCTTTTTTTGACTTTTTCTTTTTAAGTCCACGAGTTGTAGATAATGCTTTTTTAATATTTTTTGAGATTTCGTAATATCCACTATCCTTATCATATTTAACAGATGGTAAAGTGCTTATCTTTGAGTTTGATGCTATCACTTGTAAGCTTTCTATCCCAAATGGTGGCTCAATCGTGAACTCCCCTAAACTTATCCATCTTGAAGCATCATCTTGATTGATAAACTTTAAAAATTTATAATCTCCACTCCCCTCACTTAACTCTAAAAGGTATGAGATTGTTCCATCTTTAGTTTGTGTATAACCCACTATATAGATATATCCCATCTTATTTAATTTTACAAAGAGTTCAACATCTTCACCCTCTCTAAAAAGAAGATTCTCACTTCCTCTGTTTGAATTGAGTGATACTTTTAAATCACTTGAAGTGATAATTCCAGAGTTTAAAAGTGCATCAAAGTCTATATTTTTTGGTTTAATCTCTATATTTTTATATGCTTTTTCTTTTATATTTATAGTTTTTGATTCCACCACCTCATTTGTTTTAACTTTGAGAAGTTCATAGTTTAGAATCATAGAATTTTTTGTTATTATATATTCACCAAGCAATATATATGAAGCGTTGTTGAGTGACGAAGTGATGCGAAGTTTTTCTTTTAACTTTTTTTGGAAATATGAACCAAACTGAGTAACTGTTGTACTATTTTGCATAAGTGGAGGATATACAAAAATATTTTTTTGCTTAAAACTCTTTGCTAAAATCTGAGTTGCTATATTTATAGAATCTATCTTTGTGCTAAATTTAAGTATCTCGCTTTGAACTTCTGCTTTTGTAATTATAGGTCGTTTTTCAAGCTTTATATCTAAAATTGTTGCTACGCTTTCATATCTATCATAATCTTTTAGTAATGAAAAAATATTCTCATAAAGCTTGAGTTTTATAGAGGAGGATTTAGATTTTTTAATCTCTAATAGATTTGCATCTATCTCATGATTTAGATTTTTTAATTTTTTAGTATATAGTTTATTGACTTTTTTAGCTGAGAGATTTGCAATCACTTTACTACTATCATCTATAAATTGATTATTAAACTCAACGCCTAAAATAGGTAAATTTGAACTTATTTTTATATTAGAAGTTAGCTTAGTTGTTCCCTCATCATCATTACCATTTACTCTAGTAATCTCTTGGAAAGTTGAACGAACCTCACTTTTTATACTCTGACTCAAATCGGAGAGAGCCTCTTTTTTTGCTATCTCTTTTGTTGAAGCGATTCCAACTCCACTAATATCAGCACTTAAAGTATTTGAAAAAAGTAAAGATATGCCTAAAATAAATATATTAAGTTTTAAAGTTGTAAATAATTTCACAAGGTACCTTTTTTTAATTCACAAGTGAGACTGAAGCCACACTTGCAATAGGCTATAAGCTTTTTATAGCCTCAAAAGCGACATCCATCATCTTATCACACTCATCTTTTGTGATGATATATGGTGGCATAAAATAGATTACACTTCCAAGAGGTCTTAAAAGTACACCATGTTTTAGTCCATACTGATAAACTTTTAGACCTATTCTTTGCTCTGAAGTATAACCTTTTAGGTCAATCGCACAAACCATACCAGTTTGTCTTATAGAATCTACATTTTCTAACTCTAAAAATTTTTGTAATTTTTTGCCCATATATGAAGCTGTTTCTCTATTTTTTTCTATCATATTGTCATTTTCAAAAATATCAAGAGTTGCATTTGCAGCAGCACAAGCAAGTGCATTTCCTGTATAAGAGTGTGAGTGTAGGAATGCTTTATGTTCATTATAATCACAATAAAACTTTGCATAAATTTCATCACTTGTAAGCACTACTGAGAGTGGTAGATACCCACCAGTTAATCCTTTAGATAAAACTATGAAATCAGGTGTTATTTTAGCTTTTTCACAAGCAAACAACTCCCCTGCTCTACCAAAGCCAACCATAACCTCATCAGCTATAAGATGAACATCATAACGATTACATATTTCACGAATCAATACTAAAAACTCAGCATGGTACATATGCATAGATCCAGCACCTTGAATCAGTGGTTCAACAATTATCGCACTTATCTCATCAGCTCTCTCTTTACAAAGAATCTCAAACTCTTTTGCAGATTCTCTTGCCGATTCTATACTCATATCTTTAGGAACAGGAGTTTGAAGTGTTTGGAGTAAAAGTGGTTCATAAGTATCTTTATAAAGTTCAACATCACCAACACTCAAAGCCCCAATGGTCTCACCATGGTAAGAGTTAGTGAGTGAAACAAAAATATTTTTACCTTTTTTAGCATCATTAAAATGGGCATGGTAACTCATCTTCAAAGCAACCTCAACAGCACTTGAACCATTGTCAGAATAAAAACATTTATCTAAACCATCAGGTGTGAGTTGTACTAACCTCTCAGAGAGTCTTACCACTTGTTCATGAGTGAAACCAGCGAGTATTACATGCTCTAAAGTGTTGAGTTGTTCTATTATTTTTTCATTTATGTATGAATTTGTATGTCCAAACATATTAACCCACCAACTACTAATAGCATCTATATATCTATTACCCTCAAAATCTTCAAGATAGATTCCATGAGCTTTTTTAATTGGGATAAGGGGAAGTGTCTCATGGTCTTTCATCTGAGTACATGGATGCCATAAAACATCCAAGTCTCTATTTTTTAAATCATTATTTATCATTTTGCAAACTCAATAGCTCTACTTTCACGAATAACATTTACTTTTATCTCTCCTGGGTACTGAACTTTTTCCTCAATCTCTTTTGCTATCTCTCTAGCCATTAAAATCGATTCATCATCATTAACTAAAGTAGCATTTACAATCACTCTAACCTCACGACCAGCGTTTATCGCGTAAGCTTGTTTTACACCGCTATGGTCAGATGCAATCTCCTCTATCTCAGTAACTCTTTTTAAGAAACTCTCTAAAACTTCTCTTCTAGCTCCTGGTCTTGCAGCTGATAGTGCATCTGCTGCACAAACTGCACCACACTCTACACTCTCTATCTCTTGATGTCCATGGTGTGCATATATAGCATTGATAACAACACTATGCTCATCATAACGGTTACATATATCTGCACCTAAATCAACATGATTTCCATCTTGATCATGAGTAAGAGCTTTACCAATATCGTGTAAAAGCCCTGCTCTTTTAGCAAGTATTGGGTCACCCCCCATCTCTGCTGCCATAATTCCAGCTAGATGAGCAACCTCAAGAGTGTGAGCAAGAGCATTTTGTCCATAACTAGCACGATAACGAAGTTTGCCAATCAGTTTCATAAGCTCTGGATGCATAACACCTATACCCATATCAGCGATTAACTCTTCACCCTCAGCCAAGATTCCAGCTTCAAACTCATCAGTTACTTTTTGAAAAATCTCTTCGATTCTAGCTGGTTGAATTCTTCCATCTGCTATAAGCAGTTGCAAAGTTTTCGTTGCAATTGCTCTTCTGTAAAGATTAAAACTACTTACAAGAATCGCATTTGGTGTATCATCTATGATGATATCAACACCTAAAAGAGTCTCAAGAGATTTGATATTTCTCCCCTCTTTCCCAATGATACGACCTTTTAACTCATCATTATCAAGATGAACTGTATTTGTAAGTCTCTCAGATGCAAACTCACCAGCGAATCTAGTAGTAGCTTGAGCTAAGATATAGTTTGCTCTTTTTTTAGCCTCTTGTCTTGCCTCATTTTCACATTTTCTTACAACATGAGCTATCTCTGCACGAGATTTCTCTTCCATTTTTTCAAGTAAAATAGTTTTCGCTTCATCCTGCGTCATACCTGCACTATGTTCTATTGCATGTAAAGCTTCCTCTATTTTATTATTGTACTTAGTTTTTAGTACCTCTATTGATTTTTCATTTCTCTTTATATTTACTAGCTTTGCTTTAATCGTAACAGAATCTTCGTGAAGTTTATTCTCTTCATTTTGCTTATATCGTTTAAAGTTTTGTTCTTTTCTTTTGACATCGTCTTCTCTTTGACGCAAATTAGCTTTAGCTCTATCTTTTGCACTATCATAACTTTTAATAGCTTCTAACTCTATCTCTTTAGAGCGTAGATTTGAATTTTCTAAAAGAGTATGTGCTTCTTTTTCTATCGCACTCGCTTTTGCTTTTGCCTGTTGTGTGTAAATATCAAAATTTTTACTAGTTATTTTTTTAGAGATGTAAAAACCAACAAAACCACTAACAGTAGCTAAACCACTACCGATAAGGATCTCACTTAACATCTATTTTTCCTATTATTTAGTTAACCTAACTTTTGATGTGAGTAGTAGATCACAAGATATATCGTAATCATCACAAATCAACTCTCGCGTATAACAAAGTTCGCTCTGTATAAAAATTGTATAAGGTTTCTTTTTTAACCTTGCAAAAAAACGATCATACATCCCTTTTCCAAAACCAACTCTTTGTAAATTACCATCAACACCAACACTCGGTACTATCGCTATATCTATACTTTTTATATCTTTTAATGTATCACCTGCTTCAAAAATACCAAACTTTTTTTCATGAAGAGGGAACCTAAATGGTACCATTTTAAAACTTTGCTGTTGCATAAATGGGATATAAATAGTATTTGTTTTTCTTAAATGATAAAGAGATTTTCTAACATCTGCTTCAAACCCTAAAGGGTAATAAAACAAGATTTTTTTATTTTTAATCCCTTTTAGTTCACTAAGGAGTTTTAAGTTCAGTTTTGCATTACGATAAATTTTATTGTATTTTGGAGAATTCTTTATTTTTTGTAAACAATCTTCCCGAAATATCTGTTTTGTTAGAGACATATTAAATCTTTATAGCTATAATTTCGCCAATTTTACAATAAAAAGGTACACAAATGTTAAAAAAATCTATTTTACCCATATTATTTTCACTTACTTTACTCTTTCAAGGGTGTAATGATAATAAAAAAGTAGTTCAAGAAGCTAATAGTATGGTATCTGCTAATGAGTATATTCTAACCTCTTTAGATAACAAACAATTCACAGTTAAAAAAGGTGACAATGGTTTTTCAATTAATGAGCTTAATGGAAAAATTATAATTTTTGATATTTTTGCAACTTGGTGCCCACCATGTCGTGCGGCTGCTTCACATCTTAGTTCACTTCAAAAAAAATACAAAGATGATTTAGTAATCATCGGTATAACTATTGAAGAAAATATCACTAACGAAAAACTTGAGATGTTTAAAAAACAATACAATGCAAATTACACAATAGTCAACTCTGCACAAAATCGTGTATTAGTAAACCAGATAGCTAATCAACTTGAACTAGGAAATAGGTTTCCGATTCCTATCATGGCTTTATATAAAGATGGTAAATATATCAACCATTATGTTGGAGCGATTCAAGAAGAGTTTATTGATAGTGACATTAAAAAAGCTTTAGGAAAATAGATGTTTGGATTTATAAAAAAATCACTTAGTAAAACTATTGATGCGATAAAAACAGTTGCACCAAAGAAAAAAATCACCTTTACAAAAGATGAACTAGAGGAGATTTTACTAGAAGCCGATGTTGAATATGATTTAGTTGAGATGATTATAGATCAAACTTATCAAGATAAAATCACAAGAGATATATTGCGTTCTAAACTTTTAGCAACACTAGCACATACAACTTATAAAGAACCCCAATATACGGCACCATTTGTAGAACTCATCGTGGGTGTAAATGGAGCTGGAAAAACTACAACTATCTCTAAACTAGCGCAAAGATATAAGAAAGGTGGCAAAAAGGTTATACTTGGTGCTGGTGATACTTTCCGTGCTGCAGCGATTGAACAACTTACACTTTGGTCACAAAAACTTGATATCCCCATAGTATCTTCAAAACAGGGTCATGACAGTTCAGCTGTTGCTTATGATACTATCGATTCTGCAAAATCAAAAGAGTTTGATCATGTAATCATAGATACTGCTGGAAGACTACATACTCAAACTAACCTTGCAAATGAACTTAAAAAAATAAATAGAATCTGTGACAAAGCTCATTCTGGTTCACCACATAGAACTCTTCTTATCATTGATGGAACACAAGGTAACTCTGCGATTGCTCAAGCAAAAGCGTTTAATGAGATGATAGGGATTGATGGTATCATCATCACTAAACTTGATGGAACTGCAAAAGGTGGTTCTATATTTAGTATCGCTTATGCTCTTGAACTTCCTATTCTTTATGTTGGAACTGGTGAACAGCCAGAGGATTTAACACCGTTTGACAAATATGAGTTTGTTGATGGTCTTCTTGATGCATTATTTGTTGATGAAACAATCGAAACTGATAGAGATAAATTAGAGATAAAAGAGGAGAAGGTTCAAGAGCCTGAAGTAAAACAAAAGATAGAGGTTAAAGTTGAAGAGGTGGATATAAAAGAGGATGAGATAATTCAAAAAGTTTCTGAAGATTCTCTTGAGGAACCTAAAGCTCCTCAAGAGGAAAAACAGGTAGAAATAGTTGAAGAGGTGAAAACTGCGATAGAGGAAGATTTACTAGAACCTTTCTTAAAAGCTGAAAGATTAGGGATAGTTAAAAGAGTTTCTAATACAAAAATCTTAGTTAACTACCTCAATACTCCCGTAGATACATATATAGAATTTACAGATAACAGATGGAAATATTCAAATTAATTTTTGTGATACCATCTTGAAAATGTGATACAGCTACAAATATAAAAATTTCTACAAAAAAGTATGGCATATTGTCATACTTTCAATCTCCTTTTATAAATTATTGTAAAATCTATTATCAAATTCACAAGGCGAACCTATGGCTAAGAAAAAAATTCTATTTGAGTGTCAACATTGTGGACTTACAACTCCAAAATGGATGGGTAAATGTACAAACTGTGGTGCTTGGGATTCATTTATAGAGTTAAACGAGCATCAACAAGAGGTTGTGAAAAAGACAAAATCAACATCTTCCACTGCCACCAAAGCTATTAGTATAAATCAAATTGAGGAGAGTGAGATTTTTAGATTCTCATCCCTAGATGTTGAGCTTGATGGTGTTTTAGGTGGTGGTGTTGTTCCTGGTTCACTTACCCTCATAGGGGGAAGTCCAGGTGTTGGGAAATCAACTCTACTTTTAAAAGTTGGCTCAAACATAGCATCACAAAATAAAAATGTACTCTATGTAACAGGAGAAGAATCAGCTGGACAGATAAAACTTCGTGCAAATAGATTAAATTCGAATCAAGAATCTCTCTATCTTCTTAGTGAAATTAGATTAGAACAAATTCTTGTAGAGCTTGAACACAGAGCTTATGAATTTCTGATTATAGATTCTATTCAAACTATATACTCTGAAAATATCACTTCAGCACCCGGATCAGTTACTCAAGTTAGGCAAATCACATTTGAGTTGATGAGAATTGCAAAAGAGAAAAATATAGCTATATTCATCATAGGACATATAACTAAAGAGGGTTCAATAGCAGGTCCAAGAGTGCTAGAACATATGGTTGATACTGTTTTATACTTTGAGGGTGATTCTTCTCAGGAGTTAAGAATCCTTAGAGGATTTAAAAACCGTTTTGGAACAACAAGTGAGATAGGTGTATTTGAGATGAGAAGTGAGGGCTTAGTCTCTGCTACTGATATATCATCAAGATTTTTCAACCGAAACTCCCAACAAGCTGGTTCAGCTCTTAGTGTTATCATGGAGGGTTCTCGTCCTATAATTCTTGAAGTTCAAGCTCTTGTGTCAGAATCTCATACACCAAATTCAAAACGACAGGCCACTGGATTTGACAACAACAGGCTAAATATGCTTCTAGCTTTACTTGAGAGAAAACTAGAGATTCCATTATCGGGATATGATGTATTTATAAATATAACTGGTGGAATTAAAATAACCGAAACTGCTGCAGACTTAGCAGTTTTAGCAGCAATTCTTAGTAGTTTTAGAGACAGAGCAATATCCAAAGAAACAATCTTTATTGGTGAAGTTTCACTTGTTGGTGATGTAAGAGAGGTGTATGCTCTTGATGTAAGATTAAAAGAAGCAAAAATGCAAAATATCTCTAAAGTACTTTTAGCGAAAAAACCATTAGAAAAAACAACAATGAAAACTTATATAGTAGATGAAGTAACTAAACTTTTAGAATGGTATTAATTTAACCATTAAAACAACTTTTTTATAAAAAAGTTGTATAATTTCAAAATTATTATATAAAAGGTAAAAAATGATTGATGCTGAATTTAGAAGTGAAGAAAGATTTGTAAGATTATCAATAGCTTACTTAGGTGATGAAGAGAAAGAGTTAGTTATTGGTACTGCTGAGAAAATAGTTGC
>JAYEKJ010000066.1:0-2801 GCA_034660975.1 Campylobacterota bacterium | reverse complement strand
TGCATAAGATGCAAAAAGAATAGTTTCATCTAAAAAGTCACTAATCTCATCACCAATACCCTCTATTTTAGCAGAGATAGCCATCCCATCCATATCGCCAGTAGTTTTCATCTGCATACTTGTTGGACCATTCATATTTTGCATATTCATAATATTTGTAGCTACAAGACCTGGTACATTATATCCACGGTACCATTTTGTCATAACAGAATATTGACCATCATCATAAGGTTTTAAAATTACACCAACCATATCAACATTGTCTAAATTGTTATTATCTTCTGTGTAGTTAGGTTGTGTCGATCCACCCATTGGAGCACCAAGAACATTTGTTGCTTGAGAAGCCCATGAAGTAGCATTAGTTAAGCCACGACCGATACAAAGTTTTGCATACATGCCTGGAAGAACATGATCAAGTTTTACACTTGCACTAGCTCCATCAAACTCCATATTGATAATATGACCCATCGGTGATTTTGCTTTATCATCATCTCTTAAATTGATTAGGTGACCATTAGTTGCAGGGCGACGACCAACACTAAATGTTGTGTTTAATCCAGCGATTGTTGGTGTCCATAACCAATATGCTTCTCTAACTCTTAATTTATCATCTGTAAGATTTTCATTAACTACCCAGTCAAAAGTATCAAATCCCATCCCTGTTCCGCGTTGACCATAACTAGCACCAAAAGCTTTGTTAAAAGATAATTGACCTTTGAAAAGGATAGTGTCAGTAGGAGCATAACCCATACCTAGCCATAAACGGTTTGAAAAAAGAGCATCATTTCCATACTCTTTACCAGATAACATTTTATATTGTAAGTTATCATAAGAAGTTCTAAAATCAACATCAAATTTAATGTTGTCATTATTAGCTAGTTTTTTAACTGCTGAAATTTTTTTATTTTGAGCTTTTTCCATTTTAGTAAGTTTTGCTGTTAACTCATCTATTTGAGTTTGCATATCTGCATTAGCATAAAGAGCTGTGCTTAAAAATGCTATAGTTGAAAGTGTAATAATCCTTTTCATATTATTCCCTTTGTTTTAAATTAAGGGATTTTAACAAGAATGTTGAGAATTATAGTTGGGAATCTATTTTAATTTTGAAGAAATAGTAAAAATGTAACTTTTTGATATATAATTTTTAGTTATATATCAAAGTGATGATTTATATAAATATAACTTATGCCAAGAGGCATAAGTTGAAGTTTTAATATCTATAACTTACAGCTAATCTTAAATCTGTTGCAGTCATATCAATAGCTACTGGAGCTATCCAACCAGCACAACGATTATTTGGAGTGTAATCATGTTGTACATAAGTTGCTCTAACTTGTGAAGGAAGATATTTAACACCAAAAAGATTAAAATTCCAATAAGCTTCATAAGCAGAACCACGAACAGCTATTTTAGAACCTATTGCAGTATCTTCAGCCCATGTGATTGGTGTGAAGTATTGTGAACCTTGATTGTACTCTAAACCGAACTTACCAGCATCAGTAAATCCATCAGGGATAATAGCTCCAACCCAGATACCAGTACCACTTTGACTTCCACCATCTGCAGAACCTAATAATGAATAACCATCATTCGCACTATAGCTTGTGTATGCACCAGAGATAAAAACTGTAGTTTCATCTAAAAAGTCACTAATCTCATCACCAATACCTTCAACTTTTAAAGATAAAGATACTAATTCAGCAGCACCAGATGCATTTTTAACACCAGCTGGATCATTTAGAGTTAAATCTTTCCCTTTAGTATCAAAGATGTGTGACCATTGATAAGATAATTGATATTGACCATCATAGTATCCATTACCTAAGAAAGTGAAAAAATCAACATTTTCATCCTCTTTCTCTGTGTCTAAGTCTGCAAAAGGTAAAGCCATATTTACATCATTACCATAAACACCCTCCATCTCACCACTATGTGCTCTACCATAAACAAATTTACTATAAGAACCCTCTACAAAACGGCTAGTATCAAGTTTAATCATCGCTCCATCTACTTCCATGTTTGTAACATGAGCAACAGGAGAACCAGATTTTGGTTCATTTTCTCTATAATTTGCTAATACACCGTTAGTAGCTGGTCTTCTACCAACAGAAAAACTAATTGGTTGCTCACCAAGAGAGTTTGAGTAAACAAAATAAGCCTCTTTTATTCTCATAATTGTATCTGTTGCTTTAGAGCTTCCAGACCAAGATTTTAATGCAGTAGATTCATCATGTACATGAGCACCCCAAGTTGAATATATTGCAAGTTTACCTTTAAACATTAAACCTTGCATTGGTGAAGATGCCATTGTTAAAAATAATCTACTTGTTAAAAGAGAACTATTACTAGCATCAATTTTATTACCATTAGCATCTGTACCGCTATAATCTATAACATCTACAGTATTTCTAAAATCAAGACCAAATTTTATATTATCACCACCCGTAGCTTTCTTTACACCACTAAGTGACTTTTTAGTACTTTTAGAGACTTTTTTTAGTTTCTTAACCTCTTTAGTAAGCTCATCTATTTGAGTTTGCATATCAACATTTGCAAAAAGTGAAGTGCTTAAAAAAGCAATAGCAGAAAGTGTTACGATTTTTTTCATTTTAATCCCTTATAAATAATAATGAAGAATTATAACTTAAACTACCTAGAAAGACAAACTAACAATAATATAGATTTGCTTTACTTATAATACTAATAGATTTTATTAACTAAAAGTTGCGCTGAAACTCTTCCATTAAACTCATTTTTTGCAACTGTGTAACTTGCACTAATTTTTCTACTTTCTGGCATCT
>JAYEKJ010000065.1:0-13721 GCA_034660975.1 Campylobacterota bacterium | reverse complement strand
GGGTCGGGTGATGAAAATCCACTTTTTCTTCATCAAAATTTGTTTGTTTTGTTTTTGTTATTTAGTGCTATGTTTAAGAGTGACACAGCTTTAATTTTATACATTACTTCGTAACGCATAAAATTCAACCAATGTCCCAGCATCCTTTCCTTCTCCCTCTTTTTCACTAGAAACCTTATTATGTTAAGCAATTATTATTTTTACTTTTTTATTGTATAATTACTTTATGAAAAATGACAATGAAGCATTGAAAGAAATTGGAAAAGGTTTTATAAATCTTGGAAATATAATAGGTGGTTTGTCTTTTGTAAATATTTTTTTACAAAAAGATTTTAATAGTCTAGATATATTTTTAGTATTATACTTATTTGTAATATTTTATCTTTCAGGATTTGCATTTATTAAAGGAGGAACAAATGACTAGTTTATTGATTGCATTTTCAGTTATAGGAACTTTAGCATTTTTGATTTCTATACTAGTATTAAGAAAAAAAGGGAAACATCTCTTTTAAAAAATAGGGGCTAGGTGATGAATATCCACTTTTTCACTTTTCTTCATCAATATTTGTTTGTTTTGTTTTTGTTATTTAGTGCTATGTTTAAGAGTGACACAGCTTTAATTTTACACATTACTCCGTAACGCATAAAATTCAACCAATGTCCCAGCATCCTTTCCTCCCCTTTTTCACTAGAATCACTATTATGTTAATCTAACTATCTTTTAGTTTTTATTATATAATTATTTATATCTAAAATAAAAGGATTTTTATGACTATTATAGATGAAAAAGAAATATTAGAAATTGAAAAATTAAAAGCTGAAGTTGCAAAAATACCATTGGAAGTTCAAAAAATAAAAAATATTTAGTAGATGCTTGGAAGCTTGGATTTTATGGTGTTGCTGTCGGAGTTGGTGGAACATTTGCCGTTGCTAAAACATTATAACTATTACAACAATACATCTCTATATATAGCCTTGGAAGTGAGGTTTTAACCTCACCTGATAAAATTTCATAGTAAACAGAGATGATTTTTATTTACAAGGGCTCGCTTTTAGTATATCTCTGTTTTTAGAGATAATTGTTTTCCCTATACCTTTTATGTTAGATAACTCATCAATACTTTTGAAACATTTTACACCTTCTCTGTACTCAATAATCGCTATCGCTTTTTTATCCCCAATACCATGTAAACTACTTAACTCTTTAGCAGAAGCAGAGTTGATATCTACTGATGCAAACAACGATATAACAAACGCTAATGTAACAAATACTATTTTCATAATATTCCTCCTTTTTTAATATAAAATATTATACATGGTTTACTTTGATATTTAATTTAATTTAATTAAAATAGATTTATTTTTTAGAATAGGTGACTGAATGTAACTAGAAGTATATAAAGTAAGGGTTTTAATAAGAATTTTGTTAAATTTTAAACTTTGAGGTATTGGTGGTGCCGACACGAGGATTTGAACCCCGGGCCTGCTGATTACAAATCAGCTGCTCTAGCCAACTGAGCTATGTCGGCAAATAAATAAGAGCAAAATTTTATCTAATTAACCTTTAATAAAACTTACTTGTATATAATTCTATTATGAAAAATATATCAGCAAATACATTTACCCCTATATATGACCAAGTTGAAGATAGATTAAGGTTGGTTATAAACTACCAAGATATTCAAAGTAGAGTTGACTTTATGATCACAAGAAGTTTTATTTTAAATTTAATTCCAGCAGCTGAAGAGTTTATAGATAAACACTATCCAGATGAAATTTTATTAAATGATACAACAGTGAAAACAAATTTTAATGTGCAAGAGAACACAGGAGTATCAAAAACAGACAATACAAATTTAGAACTGCTTCGTACACAAGAAGAACTTTTACTTGAAGTCAACTTCTCTTTTGATATAAATACAAAACAAACAGTTATAACATTTAGTTCTAAAAATGTTATAGCTAAAGCTGTTTTAGATTCCAATACTATGCAACAAACTATAAGTGTTATTAAGTCCTCTATACCATATATACAGTGGGGGTTTTCCCATAATTTTTAAGTCAAATAATGATATTATACGGACAAATTAAATTCAAAGGTAAAATATGAATAAAATTAAATTACTGGTTTTAGCATTTGCTTTAATCATATTTAGTGCGTGTGGTGGTGATAGCTCTTCAAAAAATGTAGAAACATCATTAGAAGATAAGTTAAACGCAAAAGAGTTTTTTGTTATAGAAGATTCTATACAAACTAAAAATATGTATAAAATCTCGTTTGATGAAAACCTTTCAAGTTGGGAGATTAAGATTTACGAGGGTGATTACTCTTTAGAACCGGTTAATACAGTGAAAAATAATATTTTGGTATCTGCAAATTCAGTTATAAATGATGGTGGGTTTGAATATGAGTTTTTAGGTGAAAATAGTGATTATATTAATCTAGTAGCTACAACTAACTCTTTAATAGCATTAAAATTATTTACATCTTCTGAGTTAGCACAAGAGTACTATAACCTAGATCTAAGAGATGAATTAAAAGCAAAAGAGTTTTTTGTGGTTCAAAATGATTTAGAAAAAAGAAGTTTATTTAAAATAACAGTAGATGAAAACACTACACAGTGGGATATAGTATCTTATGGTGCAAATTATAGTGATGAATCTATTACTGCTACATCTGCTGGAATGCAAATTGCAGTTACAGATTCTAATTTAACAGATTCTGGTGGAGCATCATTTTGGTTTAGTTCTAAAGAGGATGATTATTTTAGATTAGTATCTCATGCAAATAATCTAATCACACTTAAATTCTTTGAAGCATCTGAGTTAGCACAAGCTTATTACGATTCTATTGATTTAAGGGCTGAATTTAAAAATAAAACTTTTTATGCAGTTAGTGACAACTCTACAACTAAACAGTTATATAAGTTTGTATTCAATGAGGAACTTTCTCAATGGGAGTTTAATATTTACACAAGTAACTACAATGAGACTGCTACTAATTCAGGAACTAGTGAAATTCAGATAACTGAAAATCTCATAGCAGAAAATGGAAATTATACTTTAAAAGCTGTTACAAAAAACAGTGATTATATTGAGCTTAAATCTCTCTCTAGTTCGTTGCTGACTTTTAGGTTTTATAACTCTTCAGAATTAGCACAGTCATATTTCGATAACTAAAACTACTCCGACCCCAATTAATTTATATAAATTTAGGGTCGGAGTTAATTTATATTAAAGCTTTAATCAATTATAATTCTACTTGAAACAATTATAAGGAATCTATTTGGCACGCAAAGTTAGAATTTTTGTTGAAAACAAATCTCAACACATTATCTTAAAAAGTTTAAACGGTTTATCACTATTTAATGATACTGATGACTATAAAACTTTTATGAATATACTTGAGATATTAAATTCTAATTATGATGTAGAGATTCACTCTTATCTATTGATGCCAAGTTATTTTGAGTTTTTGGTAACACCAAAGTATGAAAATAGTTTATCAAAGTTTATGCAAAGCTTAGGTAGAAACTATGTGGGTTATTTTAATAAAAAGTATAATCGTACAGGAACAATTTGGGAGGGGCGATATAAATCATCATTGGTAGAGGATGATTTATATCTTTTTGATGTTATGAGATATATTGAAAAATTATCTCCTGATAGAGATGCCTTTAGTAGTATAGAAAAAAATCTATTTAACAAAAAAGATTCTATAGTTACTCAACACAAGCTTTACAAAAAATTGGGTTTTACAGATACTCAGAGATTTGAAAAATATACTCAGTTTTTTAATTCTCATATAGATGAGAAAAAAAATGAGTTTATAGCAACTTGTTTAGAAAAGCAGTTAGTAACAGGAAGTGTAGAATTTGTTAAAGAGATAGAACAGATAGTAGGGGTGACACTTAGTTCAAAAGCTAGAGGTCGTCCAAAAAAACAAACAAAAGAAAAAAGGAAAAAAATGTATAAAAATTTAGTAGTATTAGACAAAGAGCAACATAAAGAGTTAAAGATTAGTCCATTAGAGAACTTATCTTTTGCAAAACAAACAGCATTCGTGCCAGTAGCAGCAAATGAAGTTGCATTAGTTGGAGCAGGTTTTCCAGTTGTATTTACAGCAGATGAAAAACCAGCTTTAGTTTCACTTGTTTCACTTGGTGGTGAAAGTTTAGCAGTAAATGCTGAGGGTAAATGGATAACTTCTTATGTTCCATCTTTTTTTAGAAAGTACCCATTCTCTTTAGCTAGTACAAAAGAGAATCCAGAGCAAAAAGTTATACTTATTGATGAAGAATCATCACTATTTTCAAAATCAAAAGGGAAGCAACTTTTCAAAAAAAGTGGTGAACAGTCTGAAACTTTAACTCATGCAATTGAGTTTTTAACTACACATGAAAATCAAATGATAATTACTGCTAATGTTGCAAAAGCTATCTCTGATAGTGGGATTCTTGAAGATAGAGAGATCTCTGTTGGTGAGGGTGAAGAGAAAAAAGTTCTTGTTCAAGGTTTTAAAGTGGTTGATAGAGAAAAACTAAATGCTTTAAGTGATGATATTTTAGCTGACTGGGTTAGAAAAGGAATCATCTCTTTGATAGATGCTCACCTAAAATCACTTGATAATATCCAAACGCTATTTAACATAGCACACCAAAGACAAAGCTAGGAAAATTTATGGCAAACCCTGCACAAAAAAAGCAAAACATAGCTAACTCAGAACTTCGTGGTGCTATTTTAGCATCCAAAAAATCATTTTTAATAGTTGGTTTTTTTAGTTTATTTGTAAATCTACTTATGTTAGTTCCACCACTTTATATGTTACAACTTTATGATAGAGTTTTAACAAGTAGAAGTGAAGATACTTTGATAATGCTTACAGCAATAGTTGTAGTTCTATTTATCACTATGTCACTACTAGAGATTGTTCGTTCGAAAGTTCTTGTTAAGGTTGGTAATAAACTAGATGCCCTACTTAGTCAAAGAGTTTTTGATTCACTTTTTGAGTTAGCTAATAAACATCCGGGCAAGGCATCTTCTATGCCTTTAAATGACTTAACTTCAGTTAGACAATTTATGACAGGTAACGGACTTTTTGCTTTTTTTGATGCTCCATGGATTCCTATATATATAGCAGTTCTTTATCTTTTCCACCCAATGTTTGGATATTTTGCAATCTTCGCAGCTATTGTATTGGTTATTTTCACTATCATTAATGAATACTCAACAAAAGAGAAGTTAGCTGAGGCAAATAGTTTAAGTAGAGCATCTACAATTTTTGTAGATTCAAATCTTAGAAATGCAGAAGTAATCAATGCAATGGGTATGAAAGCAAAAATTCAAGATAGATGGAAAGATAAATATTACGGTTTTTTAAATGCACAAAATGAAGCAAGTAATAAAGCTGGAATCTGGTCAAATATATCTAAAAGTACAAGGATGCTTTTTCAGTCACTAATGTTAGGTCTTGGTGGTTATTTGGCTATTCATGATGAAGTGAGTGCTGGTATGATGATAGCAGGTTCTATCATTATGGGTAGAGCTTTAGCACCACTTGATTTGATGATAAATAGCTGGAAAGGTTTTAACAGTGCTAGAACATCTTACTCAAGACTAGATGCACTTTTAGCAGATTTTCCAAAAGATAAAGAGTATATGGAGTTACCAGCTCCACAGGGTGAAGTGCTTTTAGAGGGTGTAGTTGTAGTTCCACCAGGAGCTAAACAACCATCAGTTAAAGGTATCTCTATGCTTATTAATAAAGGTGATATTGTTGGTATTATAGGTCCAAGTGCTGCTGGTAAATCATCTTTAGCGAGAGTTATTTTAGGTTTATGGCCTCTCTCAGCTGGTAAAGCGAGACTTGATAAGGCAGATATTTATCAATGGGATAAAACTTTACTTGGTGAACATATTGGTTATTTACCACAAGATATAGAACTTTTTGAGGGAACAATTAGTCAAAATATATCAAGATTCAACGAAGTAGATTCTAAGAAAGTTGTAGAGGCTGCACAAAGAGCAGGTGTACATGAGATGATTTTAAGATTACCTGATGGATATGACACGATGATAGGTGCAGGTGGAGCAACACTCTCAGGTGGGCAAAGACAACGCATCGGTTTTGCTCGTGCAATTTATAACAACCCTGTTTTAGTTGTTTTAGATGAGCCAAACTCAAATCTTGATGATCAAGGTGAAAAAGCATTAGTTCAATCTATACAGATTTTGCGAGAGATGGGAACAACTGTTGTTATCATCACACACAGACCAAGTATATTACAAGTTACAAATAAACTAGCAGTTGTAAAACAGGGTTTATTAGAAGCTTATGGTAACACAAATGAGATTTTACAGAAGATGGCAGCAGCAGCAAAAGCACAAGCTCCAAAACAAGCACAGACTCAGGTTGCCAAACCTCAAGCTGCACCAAAAATTTCACTAAGTAAGCCGGGGAGTTAAAGATGAATAATCAACAAATTGAGATGCCATCACATGATGATTCTAAGGTTATAGGATTTGGTTTAAGTGTAATTTTTATAGTATTTGTACTAATTGGTGGTTGGATGGGATTGGCTCCATTAGCTTCATCTTCTGTAGCTATTGGAACAGTTTCAGCAGATACTGATAAAAAAACTGTTCAACATCTTGAGGGTGGTAAAGTTACTGCCATCTATGTAAAAGATGGTGATAAAGTTAAAAAAGGTCAAACTTTACTTAAACTTAGAGATGTTCAGATAAAAGCACAGCTAGATATTATGAATGCACAGTACCAAGATGCTATTGCACTTTTTGCAAGACTCAAAGCTCAAAGAGATAAAGAAAAATCAATCTCTTTTCCAGAGGAGTTAACTGATGCAAATGCTATTAAAGATCAAAAAAATATATTTGAAACAACCCTAAAGACAAGTAGAGATGAAAAAGTTATCACTAAAAATAGAATTGTGCAACTTAAAAATCAAATCTCTGGATTAGAATCTCTTATTATCAGTAAAGAGAAAAGATTGGCATCAATCACAGAAGAAAAACTTGAGTGGGAAGTGTTATTTAAACAGAGACTTGTTGATAAACAAAGAATTAGAGAGTTAGATAGAGAAAATAATACTATTGAGGGTGATTTAGCACACGCTGTATCTGAGATTGCAAAACTAAATGAGCAGATAAGTGAAACTAAAACACAACAACTCCTAAGAGAAAAAGAGTTGAAAAAAGAGACACTTCAAAGATATGTAGAAGCAAAATCTCTTATATCTGATTTGAAATCTAAAATCATTGCAACAAAAGATACTTTAGATAGAACAAATATAGTAGCTCCAATAGATGGCACTGTTGTTGGTCTTAGTTTGCATACTGTTGGTGGAATTATAACTCCAAGTACACCTGTTCTTGAGATTATTCCTCATAACTCAAAACTTTTAGTAGTAGCTCAGGTTCAAACAACAGATATTGATAAAGTGAAAAATGGACTTTTAGCAGATATTATGTTTTCTGCATTTAATCTGAAACAGGTTCATGTGATACAAGGGGAAGTTATTCATGTATCTGCTGATAGTTTTATAGATGAAGTAACTGGTATGCCTTACTATGAAGCAAAGATAGAGGTAAATGAGGCTGGAATGAAAACTTTAAAAGAGAATGATTTTGTTCTAGTTTCAGGGATGCCAGCACAAGTTATGATTAACTTAGGTGACAGAACAGCTCTTAGCTACCTAGTAAAACCTTTTACAGAGATGTTAGGGAGAAGTTTTAATGAAGAATAGGAAACTTTTATCTCTATTTTTTTTAACTTTTATAATTAGCTCTTTAAATGCAGAGGTACTAGTATTTTCTAAGGCTTATCAACTAGCTTTAGAAAATGCACACTCAATAAAAGCTTCTGTTTTTAAAACAGAGGGTGCAAAAGAGAGACTAACTCAAGAAAAAGCTAGACTTTATCCACAAATCAACTTATCAGCTTACTACAAGAAGTCACAGTATAACTATAATGAAAATTATAATGCTACTGGAGACACTATAAAGCAAGGGTTAATTAACTACTCTTTATCAGTTAAACAATCAATTTATAATGCTGAGATATACTCAAAAATCTCATTAGAGAGATCACGAAGTGAACTTTATGCTGTTGGTGTTGAGTTAGAAAAAGAGGAGTTAGCACAGAGTGTTTTTAAGGTTTATTTAGATCTTCTAAAAACTCGTAATAAAATTGAACTCTATAACTCACATCTAAAATACACAAAATCAAAACTAGATGAACTGACAAAAAGATATGAGATGAAACTAGCAAGTAAAATGGATTTTTTAGAGATGGGTGTTGAATATAAATCTGCTAAAATCGATCTTAAAAAAGAGAAAAAATTACTTATAGTACATCAACTGAAACTAAAACAACTTATTGGTGAAAATGAATATGAATTGCCAACTATTAAATCTGATAAACAGATTTTAGAAAGTATAGAATCAATGAGACTATCTGTCTTGGATAAAAGTGATTTTTCTTCAAACCTGCAACTACTTCAAGCACAATTAGCTCTAAAACTTTCAAAAAAAGATATAGAAAACTCTTTTGATGCACATTACCCTAGGTTAGATTTAGATATCTCCCTATCAGCTTATGAAACAGATGATCCAACTAGTGATTCTTTATATAAAGATACTCAAAGTATTATGCTTGTTTTAAATGTTCCAGTTTATAGTGGTGGAAGAGTTTCATCAAGAGTTAGAGAACTAGAGTTAAATAGTAACGCAGCAAGTGAAGAGCTTATAAATACAAACAAAGAGATTAAAGTAAAATATGATGAGTATATGGCTCTATTTGAAGCATCAACAGAATCGACTTCTATGTACAAAGATGCTTTAGAATCATCTGTTTTATATGTTGACGCGATAGAGCAGGGGTATAGTCATGGTTTAAAAAGTATAATTGACCTTAATGATGCTAAAAGTAAACTGTATGAAGTAAAATATAAATATATAGAAAATATATATGCAATGGTTGATTCATATATAGGTCTGCTTATAGTAACTAATAATTTTGAACATATAGAATTATTAGATAAATTAGTAGAATAAATTTACTAAGTTTCCCCCTTTCTAAGTGAGGTTTTAGCCTCACTTTTACCATCTTCTAAACACAATTTCGTTAGAATTTCATAATTTAAACTCCTATAAGGTCATTCATGAAAAGAGCATTGGTAAGTGTTAGCGATAAAGCAGGTGTAGTTGATTTTTGTAAATCATTAGTAAAAAACGATTATGAGATCATCTCAACTGGTGGGACATATAAAAAGTTAGTTGAAGCGGGAATCGCAGCTATCGAAATTGATGAAGTTACAAAATTTCCAGAGTGTTTTGAGGGGCGTGTTAAAACTTTAAACCCTTTTGTTCATGGTGGAATCTTACACCGTCGTGATAAACAATCACACCTTGACCAAGCTAAAGAGTTGGGTGTAGAGTCTATTGATTTGGTGTGTGTAAATCTTTACCCATTTAAAGAGACTATTGAGAAAACTGATGATTTTGATGATATTATTGAGAACATTGACATCGGTGGGCCTGCAATGGTTCGCTCAGCTGCAAAAAACTTTGATTCTGTGATTATTGTTACAAATGTAGAGGATTATTCTGAAGTTATTGATGCGATAGAGAATGAAAAAAACACTAAAGATTTCCGTAGAGGATATATGATAAAAGCTTATGAGCATACAGCAGCGTATGATTCAATGATAGCTAACTACATGAATGAGCGTTTTAACGAAGGTTTCGGTGAGAAACAATTTATCGTTGGAAACAAAGTTATGGCTACAAGATATGGTGAGAATCCTCATCAAAAAGGTGCATTGTATGAGTTCGATAAGCACTTTTCTAATAATTTCACAACTTTAAAAGGTGAAGCAAGTTTTAACAACTTAAATGATCTAAATGGTGCTGTTAAAATCGCTGCTGCTTTTGGTGATGACAATGCTGTTTGTATCTCTAAACATGGTAACCCTTGTGGATTTGCAATTAAAGATAATTTACTAGATGCTTATGAAGAAGCTCTTAAATGTGACCCAGTTTCTGCTTTTGGTGGTGTTGTTGCTGTTAATGGTACTGTTAACAAAGAGTTGGCCCAAAAGATGAATGAGATTTTTCTTGAAGTTGTTATAGCTGGTAAAATTACTGAGGAAGCTCAAGAGGTATTTGCTAAGAAAAAAAGAATTAAACTTTTTGAGATGGGAAGTGATAAACTTATTTTAGCTGATGATACAAAAGATTTTAAACATATCGATGGTGGGTTTGTTTTTCAAGATGCTGATAAAGTTGGAGCTGATGAGGTTAAAAATGCAAAGTTAGTATCTAAAAATGCTGCTAGTGAGCAAGATATGAAAGATATGGAGATAGCTTATAAAGTTGCTTCATTAACTAAATCTAACTGTGTAGTATATGTTAAAAACTCTGCAATGGTAGCTGTTGGTATGGGTATGACTTCTCGTGTTGATGCTGCGGAGTGTGCCTTGAAAAAAGCAAAAGATATGGGTCTTGATGTAACTGGTGCAGCTCTTGCCTCTGAAGCATTTTTCCCTTTCCGTGATTCTATAGATGCAGCCGCTGCAGCTGGTGTTAAAAATATTATTGAGCCTGGTGGAAGTATAAGAGATGAAGAGATTATTGAAGCTGCTAATGAGTTTGGTATGAGTCTGTATTTTTCTGAAGTTAGACACTTTTTACATTAAAATCAAAATAGCAAAACCAATCATTTTCTATAGCTAAAGCTATATACGAAAATGATTTCAATGAGATAGAGCTAAAAGAAGTGAAGCAGTTCACTTCTTTTTTAACGCTCGTCTTGTTGCTACACTCGTTGAATTTACATTACTCTTTTGATTTTAATTGATATAAAATCTTTACAAAACAGAAATTT
Organism: Campylobacterota bacterium; assembly: GCA_034660975.1. Taxonomy (GTDB): domain Bacteria; phylum Campylobacterota; class Campylobacteria; order Campylobacterales; family Sulfurimonadaceae; genus Sulfurimonas. Next base: position 2,818 of record JAYEKJ010000065.1, on the reverse strand, counting down.
AAAACAAACCTTGATTGACATCCACTCAACCCTTATGATATAATCCCACTTAAATAATTAAATATACAATTTTAGGATAACTATGAGTAAATCGTTATACAAAACACTTGAAATCAGTGAAGGTGCAAGTGAATCAGAGATTAAAAAAGCATATAGAAAACTAGCAAGACAGTATCATCCAGATGTTAACAAAGACCCATCAGCTGAAGATAAATTTAAAGAGATAAATTCAGCTTATGAGATTCTGAGTGATAAAGATAAAAAAAGACAATATGACCAGATGGGTGATAATATGTTTGGTGGGCAAAATTTTAGTGATTTTTCCCGTTCTCATGGTAGTGCAGGTAGTGCTGATTTAGATGATATTTTAAGACAGATGTTCTCTGGTGGTGGAGGATTTGGTGGCGGTGGTTTTGGAGGAGGCTTCGGTGGTGGAGCTCAAAGACAACAACCAAACTTAGATATTCAAACTAGTGTTACAATCCCTTTTAGTGTCTCAATTTTAGGTGGTTCACACTCTGTTTCAGTAAATGGTGAAAGATTTGATATTAAGATTCCAGCTGGTGTAAAAAGTGGTGAGAAGATGAGAGTTAAGGGTAAAGGTCATGCACAAGGTGGTATGGCTGGAGATCTTTTTTTAAAGATTACTGTTGCTTCAAATCCTGAATATATGAGAGAAGATGATAATTTAGTTAAAAATTTTGATGTTCCTTTATTTGCTGCTTTATTTGGTGAAAAGATAGCGATTCAAACATTAGAAAAAGAGATAAAATTAAAAGTTCCTCAAAACACTAAAAATGGGCAAAGATTTCGTGTAAGAGAGATGGGTGCTATGAATCGTAAAACTAAGGTTCGTGGTGATTTGTACCTAAAGGCTAATATTATTTTACCAAATGTAGATGATATGGATGAAGAGTTAGTTCAGATAATGAAAGAAAAATTACCTCAAGAGTAGGAGTGAATTATGATACATCAATATGATGAACCTGTTTATTTAATAAGTATTGTTGCTAAACTCTTAGATATCCATCCACAAACGCTAAGACAATATGAGAGAGAAAATCTCATTTGTCCATCTCGTTCAAATGGTCGTATAAGATTATACTCTCAACGAGATATAGATAAAATAAAAATGATTTTAAGATTAACTCGTGAGTTAGGTGTAAATATAGCAGGAGTTGATATTATACTAAGATTAAAAGATAATGTTGATTCTATGGAGAGTGAGATTGCTGAACTTCGACATCAAGTTTTAAAAGCATCAAATACACACTTTGTATCACCTGATAAAGCACTTGTTACCAAAAGAAGCGTTTATGAGATGATTATCTTTGAAGAGCAGATTTAAACCCGAATTAAAAGATTCAAAAACTTATTCACTAAGTCTTTGAATCTTTGCCCCAACACCTTTAAATTTTTTCTCTAAAGAATCGTAACCACGGTCAAGATGATAGATACGATGAATATTTGTTGTATCATCTGCTACAAGAGCAGCTAAAACTAAAGCACTTGATGCTCTTAAATCTGTTGCCATCACATCGGTACCACTAAGCTGAGTTTTACCATTTACGGTAGCTGTATGACCATTTAGAGATATATCAGCACCCATTCTTTGCAGTTCACTAACATGCATGAATCTATTTTCAAATAAACGCTCCTCTATGATGGATACACCATCTGCTTGAGTAGCAAGAGCTAAAAATTGAGCTTGCATATCTGTTGGAAATGCTGGATACTCTTGAGTGATTATTTTCACCGGTTTTATTTGTTCTGATGGGTGTATAGTTATACTGTTTTTAGTAATACTAAAACTACTTCCCATCTCCTCTAATTTTGCTAAGACTGCACCAAGATGAGTTGCATCTACATTTTCTAAGGTAATCTCTGATCTTGTGATTGCCCCTGCACAAAGGTATGTACCAGCTTCGATTCTATCAGGAATAACAGTAAACTCTTTAATATCGATAAGCTCTCCACCAGTACCATAAATAGTTAAAATTGCACTACCGATACCTTCAATACGAAGACCACTATTGTTTAAAACTTCACAAAGCTGCACAACTTCTGGTTCTCTCGCTGCATTTGTAAGAGTTGTTTTACCATGAGCTAGAGCCGCAGCCATTATAATATTTGCAGTTCCAGTTACTGTTATTTTATCAAAAATAATATCACAGCCTTTTAGACCATCTGGAGCAGTTGCTTCTATATAACCAGCTTTAATATCAATATTTGCACCCATCTGTTCTAAGGCTTTAAGATGTAAATCAATTGGTCTTTGCCCAATTGCACAACCACCAGGAAGGGAAACTTCACAATGACCAAACCTAGCTAAAATTGGTCCTAAAACAAGTATCGAAGCTCTCATAGTTTTAACTATATCGTAAGTTGCTTTTGTCTCATTAAGTGTTGAAGTATCTATGCTTGTTTTATCTTCTAGTGTATTACAATTAGCACCAAGATTTGATAATAGTTTTATAAGAGTAGTAATATCTGCAACACGAGGCAAATTTTTAATATTAACGCAGTTTTTTGCTATTATCGTCATTGCGATAAGTGGCAACGATGCATTTTTCGCACCTGATATTTTAATAGTTCCGTTAAGGGATTTAATCCCTTCTATTTGTAAGTAATCCATTTTTCTCTTTGTTAAATAGCAAATTTTAATTCTTGCTATTATAGCAGAGATTGCTTATTTGGAAGAATAGTTTTGTAAAAATTGAGTAAATTCATCTTTTGGAATAGCTTTAGAAAAATGGTACCCTTGTAGTTCATTACAATCCATGTTTTTAAGTAATTTAACATGTTCTAAAGTTTCAAC
>JAYEKJ010000064.1:0-2812 GCA_034660975.1 Campylobacterota bacterium | reverse complement strand
TATTTTATCTTAATTGTAGAAAATTTGATAATTTGACTTAATGAAAAACTAAATTTTAGTATTTAAATTAATAGTGATAAATTTAAAAGAAAGTTATCTTATAATTATTGAAAGCTAAATTTTTTATGAGGATGCTACAATGAAACTTTTGTTGTTTATAACCTTACTATTCACACTATCAGGATGTGCCACAACTATGAAAACAGATGAAGTAAAACAAGAGTATAAAACCAGTTTTAATGAGGTTTGGAATCAAGTAAAATCAGACAAATTAGAAAAACTACCACAAGATGAAATTTCATTTTTCAAACTTTACTCAAATGGTGAAGATATTATCTCACATGATGCACAAAGAGTTTTGAATGACCATCGTGATGTTATAGAACCATTTGATAAACTAGCTCATCCAAATGGTATCTGTTTTAAAGGGGTTTGGGAGATAGATTCTCCTAATATTTATAGTGGATACTTTAAAAAAGGTTCTCAGGCTTTGATGATAGCAAGAGCCTCAACAGCGATGTCGCATACTACTAGTGATTCTACTAGAGCTTTTGGTTTTGCTGGGAAGCTATTTCCTACGACAGATATGGAGAAACAAAACAGTGAATATAGTGCTAACTTTTTTCTTATAGATGATTTGGGTGGAACTGATGCAAAGCATTATCGAGATGTGGCTTTAACAAATGAGCCATCTGTAAGTTTTACCTATGAAGTTTTTAAAAATATGGCTTATGCTGTGAAAGTATCTCGTGCATTTTCTCAAGCAGACAAGAATCCAACTATCAGACAACTTTATGAGATCTCCTATTTGGGAGAGAGTGAAAACAAAAATATCATCACCCCAAAATGGATGAAGATAGAGGCACAAGATACTAAAAGAGTGGATGCAAAAGATTTTCGTGATGAGTTAAGAATTAAAGAGGGTGAGAACTTAGTTTTTAATATTTTTGTATCGAGTAAGATGATAGATGAAAAAAAAGAGTGGATGAGAATCGGTACTATAACTTTGGATAAATCTATGGTGTCAAAATCATGTGACCATAGATTACACTTTCATCACCCAAAATGGAGCGATAACTTGGATTATGGGGATAACTAAAAACTCCCTAAAACCATTGTTAGTTTGTTATGAAGTTTAGAATCTTTAACCCCAAAGCGTAGATGATTATCACCCAAATAATTAAAACTATCACAAGTTCTCACCAGAATCTTATGTTTTAGAAGATGCTCAAACATCTCTTTAGATTTTGAAGATTTAGTAAGTATAAAGTTTGAATCACTTTTATAAATCTTATCAAAAAGTTTAGAATCTTCAAGAACTTTAATTAACTCTTTTTTATTTTTTTTATGAAGTTTTTTACTCTTTTTATCAAATTTAGAATCGTCTAATCTCTCTTTTAAAAACTTCACATCAAAAGAGGAGAGATTCCACATCGGTGTTTTTAACTTTTTTATATTTTGTTTGTTTGAGAAAATAGCACCGATTCTTACCCCTGCACAGGAGTAAAATTTTGAAAAAGATTGGATGATGTAGAGTTTTTTGTATGAGTTTATCTTTTTTCTAAATGATTTTAGATTCTCAAATTCCAAAAATGATTCATCTAAAATGATAGTACAGTTTTGTTTTTTCCATAGTGTGAATAGTTTTTCTAAATCATAATATTTTCCATCAGGTGTAGATGGGTTTACAAAAATAACAATAGAATCTTTTTTAGGTTTTTTGTAGATATTTTCAAATCTATCTATTTTTATAATTTTTTTCTTATACTCTTTAGAAGCTTTCTCATACTCCCCATATAGTGGTGCATAAAGATATGTGTTTTTCTCTTTTAGTGATTTTAAAAGCTCAAATATTGCAGAAGTTGCACCGTTGTATAGGGCTATTTGATTCTTTTTAATTCTGTACTTATTTTTTATAGAATCTTTTAAACTTGAGTAAGTAGTATCTCCATATTTTACTAACATCTCAGAACTTGGTTTAAGTGTTATTTTTGGATGGTAGCTATTTATGTTAGATGAGAAGTCGATTATCTCGTTTGAATCACAGCCAATTTGAGAAGCATATTTATAAATATTTGCACCATGTTTCATATATCAAAATCATCCCAAAACTCATCATAGTCAAGGTTTGTTTGTGAGTTTTGATCAGCTAGTTTTTTTTCAAGAAGTTTTTTTTGAGCATTGAGAAAATAATCTTCAAGAGCCTCATTCATCATAGTTGAATAGTCTTTTTTAAGAATCTCACTAAAATTTTCTAGGTTTTCTAAGTTATCGCTATTAAGTATAAAGTTTCGTTTTTCCATGGTGGGATTGTATCAGAAATTCATCAACTCTTTTGCACTTTTTGTATTTTTGTATTTGTTAATTCTAAGTAAAGCGTAAAACTTTGATGCTACTTTAATTTGAAGAAGCAACTCTTTTTTAGTCAGTTTTTTAGGTGTGCATTGGTTATACGAGTTTAAAAAAAGATTAATATAAAAATGATTCACTTTACCAAACCCAACAAGCCCCACAGCACAATCAAAACTAAAACTTCCAGATCCAGAATCTATAAAATCAAAAATTCCTATCTTATTTCCATCAAAAACTGTGTTATCTTTAAAAATATCACCATGTATAAAACCATCATTTTGCATCTCAAAAGATTCTAAAAATTGAAGTTTTTTATAGTGACTAAAATACCTGATTTTTGTGTAGTTTAAAAGTGCTGGAATCTCATAAGAATCTAGAAAATTTGAACTAGCAGATTTTTTATAGGTATGTTTATGAAGTTTAGCCAAGAATCTTCCAAGTGCTATAATATGGTGAGATT
>JAYEKJ010000063.1:0-13781 GCA_034660975.1 Campylobacterota bacterium | reverse complement strand
CGCTATATTAGTTTGTGCTAAAATATTAGAACTCCCATTATCAGGTTTTATTGCTCTTATTTTTAGAGGTGTTGTATCTAGTGTGTCAGACAAAGTTGTAAATTGATAAACATAATTTTGACTAAGTGAACGATTTTGTATATCTTTAACTCTAGTGGTAACAACTATACTATATATTGATGATGGTTTTAAAAATTCATAAGGTGTCAATATGATTTTATTATCTGGATTTCCAACTCCAATATATAATCCAACTAAATCATTGTTTTTATCTAAAATATATACGCTTGAATCATCAACACTACTTATATCTAAATCTGCACTAAATTCTAAAGATATTTTTTGATTGATTGACACTGGTTCGTTGTTTATTGGGGCTTTTGAGATGGATAAGAATTTGGTTTTTACTAGCTTTTCATCACTACTATCACTACAAGCAAAAAAAAGAAAAATTGATAAAAATAAAATAAAAATTTTCAACATACCAAGCCCCATAAAAGAGTGTTTCTCAATTATAGAATTTAGCAGATGAAATTTTGCTGAAATGTTATATTTATACTATCCTAATCATAACAGGTGTAGAGTTTACAAAATCGAGAGATTCTAACTGATTCATCATAGCTTGAATATCTCTCTCAACTGCTACATGTGTAGAGACTAGAAGATTTGCAGAATCCTCAGTTGCTGGTCTTTGAAGCATAGTTTCTACGGATATATTATTATCTTCAAATATCTTAGTTATTTTTGCTAAAACACCAGCTTTATCTGAAACATTAATTCTCAGGTAATACTTAGATTCTATATTCTCAGTTGGTTTAAGAGTTAATTTGCCCTCCATAGGTTTATCAAAACCTAACATTGGAGTAGATTTACCACTTCTTGCGATATCTATGATGTTTGCTACAACAGCAGAAGCAGTCGCATCTCCACCAGCTCCTGGTCCGTAGTAAAGTGTTTCACCAACCTTATCACCAACAACAGAGATTCCATTCATTACACCATCAATTTTAGCAATCATCTCATCTTGGCTGATTAAACAAGCATGAACTCTCAGTTCAACCTCATTACCATCTTTTTTAGCGATTCCTAAAAGCTTAATAGCATATCCAAACTCTTTTGCAAAAGATATATCATCACTTGTTACTTTATCAATTCCCTCGATTAAAATATCTTCAGGTTTTGCATCGATTCCATAAGCGATAGAAGCTAAAATAAGAAGTTTATGAGCAGCATCAAAACCACCAACATCAAAAGTTGGATCAGCTTCTGCATAACCTAAATCTTGAGCTTCTTTAAGTATAGCATCATAAGCAACACCATTATTTGTCATCTCAGTCATCATATAGTTACAAGTACCGTTCATAATTCCCATAATAGATTCTATATGATTTGCAGATAAACCATCACGAAGAGCATTAATAATTGGGATACCACCAGCGACCGATGCTTCATACTCAAATGCTATATCTTTAGCTATATCAGCTAATTCATAACGGTGATACGCTAATAGTGCTTTGTTTGCAGTTACCACAGCTTTTCCAGATTCTAATGCTTTTTTTACAACCTCAAAAGGCTCATCAACCCCACCCATTAGCTCAACTACTATATCAATCTCAGGGTCATTTAAGACATCATCAACATTATCTGTGATAATAATATCTAAACCTCTATCTTTGTTAAGATTCTTAACAACACCAGACTTAACCTCTATCTCTTGCCCAGCACGAGCCGAAATAACATCAGCGTTATCCACTAATATTTGAGCTACACTAGTTCCAACAGTTCCAACACCTATAATTCCAACTTTAATCATTCTTTTTATCCTCAAACTGTTTCAAAAACTTCTTCACACTTTTAGCCGCTTGACGAATTCTATTGTCATTTTCTATTAAAGCGATGCGAACATAGTTCTCACCATAAGCACCAAAACCAATCCCTGGAGCTACACAAACACCAGCCTCAACTAGAAGTCTTTTTGAAAACTCTAATGAACCTAGATGCTCTACACATTCTGGTAGTTTTGCCCATATAAACATAGATGCTTGATTTCTTCTTATCTTCCACCCAGCTCTCTCAAACGCTTCTATGAAAACATCTTGACGGTGATCATATTTAGCTGTAATATCTCTTACACATTGTTGGTCACCATTAAGTGCAACTGTCGCTGCAACTTGAATCGGAGTAAACATCCCATAATCTAACCATGACTTGATTTTTTGTAATGCACCGATAAGTTTTTCATTTCCAACAAAGAAACCAACTCTCCATCCAGCCATATTATAAGATTTTGAAAGTGTGAAACTCTCCACTGCTACATCTTTAGCACCCTCTACACTCATAATAGATGGAGTTACATAGCCATCAAAAGTTATATCACCATAAGCGATATCGGAGATAACATAAAAACGCTCTTTTTTAGCCATAGCTACAAGTTTTACATAAAACTCTTGTGTAACTGTCGCAGTTGAAGGGTTATGTGGGAAGTTAACTAATACATATTTAGGTCTAGGGGATGTTTCTTTAAAAACACGCTCTAAATCTTCAAAAAATTTATCTTCATTTACCTTATAATCTTCATCAAACTCTATACCAAATTTAACAACATTACCACCAGCAAGTATGAAAGAAAACTCATGAATAGGGTAAGTTGGATCAGGAACAACTGCAACATCACCTGGGTTTGTGATTGCATAAGTTAAATGCGCATAACCCTCTTTTGAACCCATAGTAGCTACACATTCAGTCATTGGATCTAATTCACAATCGTATCTTCTTTTGTACCAATCAGAGATTGCCATCAAAAGTTTTGGGATACCTTTTGAAGTTGAATAACCATGTGTTTTTGTTTTTTTAGCAGATTCTACAAGTTTCTCACGGATATGTTCAGGAGTATCACCATCAGGATTACCCATAGAAAAATCTATAACATCCGCACCAGCTCTACGCTCTGCCATTTTAAGTTCATTAACCTCAGCAAATACATACTTTGGAAGTCTTTTCATCCTATCAAATTCTATCTCATCAAACATTTTTATATCCTATAAATTATTAGTGCTATTTTAGCGAAAAATATTTATATTAAGATTAGTATTATCTAGAACTTATTGGTTTAAGCACTAAACTATCTTTAACATTTTTAAGAGTGTATATATCTGATATTTTAATATATTTTGTATTCTTTGGTATATTTAAAGTAACTTTTGTCCTTTTTCTATCTTCAGATATCACTTTTAAAAGATGAAGGGATGTGTCATAATATGATATTTTTGGATACCAACTATTTCTCCTTGAACTCCATATCTCTAACCTACTAATAGTTGAAACATCTAACCATTCAGCATATAGTGATCTTTTTAATTCAAGCTCTTCACCAATATTTAATACATCTACATTTAAATGACCATCTCTCATATCTATAATATATGTCCAATCAGTATCAGAATTTTTTTCTACATCTGCCACATAACAGCCACTTTTTCTAAGCTCATTTTGTAAGACTAAAGGATCTGTTGCATATTCAGAGATTAGAGTTATACTCCATGTAAATTCACTATTATTTAAATTTGATTCTTCTGTAACATATCTATAATACCCTATATTTCTCAATGTATTTCCCATTATTTTTACAAAAAATAGTGGAGAACCACTCGTTTTAAAATTCAATTTTAAACTTGTAGGTTTTTTAAAAAATAGATTCAATAATCCATTCTCTTTTAATGTATCAATCACCTTTACAGAATCTATCTTTCCCCTACGATAATAATCTGTTTTTGGAGAAAATATAATATCTATATACGCCTTATTTTGCGTATATTTATCTTTATCAATAAATGTTTGTATTTTTAAATCTAATAGATCTATCTCTTTTATCTCTTGAACTTCAATGATATCACTAGTTTGAGCAGTTTCATCAACTGCATAAATAGATGAAAAAGAGAGTAAGAATAATAAAGAGAAAAATATTTTTACCATCTCTTTCCTCTATTTAAACGCTTGAACTCTTGAAGACTAATTTTAGTTAACACTCCATCTTTATATAAAAATCTTAGATTATTTTTTGTACTGAATTTCTCTATCCTTCCATCAATTTCTAAATTTATATACCCATGTCCAAAAACGATTATCCAATCTTTTTTAGTATCAAAAGTAAACTCTTTTTTAAATACTGTTTGATGTTTTTTATATGTTTTAATATCTATATAACCCATCCAAACTTTAGATTTTGGTTTTATTATTAATGAAGTAGAAGAATCTTTTAGTTTGATCTCTCTCTTTGCTTCCTCTTTTACCTCTTCTTTAACTTCAACTTTTTTAGGAGCTATAACAACTTCTTCAACTTTTGTGATATTATTTTGAGAAGGCTTATCTTTCTCTATTGAACTATTACTCTCTATTACAATTTTTTTAGCACTCTCTATTGCAGTATTATTTAACTCTTTTAAGCCAATATTCTGAGTTTTTAAAATTGATGATGATGAGATTAAAGAAAAAATAGTTACAGCTATAAAAATAGCTATTGTTATGATTATATATGCTGTTGTATGACTTTTATTTCTTTTAGGTGTTACAAATACAGTTTGCACTTGAGAGTCTTCTGGAGTGAGTTCTAAGAAATAATTTAACCCTTTTGATTTAAGATCGTCAAGTTCTAAGTTATATTCTCTCTCAAGTATAGAGATAAATCCTACAAATTGAATCTTATTAATATCTTCGAAACTCTCATATAAAATAGCTTGAACATGCTGTTTTGATATGTGAGTTGTCTCATGTATTTTTTGAGCACCAATAGTTTTTAATTTATTTAATCCTTCACTCATACTCTCATTCTATCCATTAAGATAGCTCCTGCAACACTCACATTTAATGAATCAAAATCATGTTTCATTTTGATACTAACAACTTCATCTAGCTTAGATACAACACGAGAACTAAGCCCCTCACCTTCACTACCTAAAACTAATACTCTTTTACGCTCTATATAAACATCTCTAATATCTCTTCCACTCATATCAGCACCATAAGATGTAAAACCTGACATTTTCAAATCATTCAACACATCATGAATATTGTTTTCAATTGCAAAAGGCATATCAAACAATGCACCTGTACTTGTTCTAAGGATTGGAGCTAATGGCAAACTCTTAACACCACAAGCGATAATAGCATCAACACCTAAAGCATAAGCACTTCTTACAATTGCACCGATATTTCCAACATCAGTTAAACCTGACAACACTAAAATAAATTTTTTCTCAAAGAAAAAATTATATGGTTGCAACTGATAATCATCTACTTCAGCTAAAAAACCTTGATGATTAGCATTTTTACACATTTTTTGTGCTGCTTCATGAGGGATTCTTTTAACTTCAAATCCCATTTTCATAAGACGAGAATACTCTTTTTTTTCAAGCTCTTTTGAAAGAAAAAGAGTTTTAATTTTTTGTGGATAGTTGTTTATTAAATAATAGATTGGTTGTTTTGCATAAATTAACATATTTAGTTATACCTTTTTAGTAAATAAAAAATATTTTAGCTAAAAAAATTTAAGCTGAGATTAGTTAAAGAGATAAAAGTCTTTGATAACACTCTTTTGTATTTTCACCAGTAATTTTACATATAAGTTTTGCTTGTACTTTTTTTGGTAAATCAAGAGCTAAAATATCATTTTGGCTTATTGCAGAGCCACTATGAGTTTCACCAGCTTGTATCACAACAACCCATTCACCTCTAATATTTGAATCAAATTGCTTTAAAATCTCTTTCGCTGTTCCATGAAAATATTTTTGATATTTTTTAGTAAGCTCTTTTGCCAAAAATAGTTCTCTTGTGGGTTCCTCTTTTTCTATCTCTAAAAGAAGTTTTTCAAGTCTGTGTGGTGATTCATAAAGTATAGTTGTAAAACCATTATGAAGTGCCTCTTGAAGTCCAGCACTACGAGAACTCCCTTTATGGTCTAAAAAACCAAAAAACAGCATCTGAGTCTCAACAAATCCACTAGCGACAAAAGCTGTTAAAAGTGCATTTGCTCCAGGAAATACATCATACTTAATACCGTTGTCTATACAATACCTTACAAGAACTTGTCCGGGATCACTTATACCTGGCATCCCTGCATCACTTACATAAACAATATTTTGCTCAAAAAAAGATGATTCTAATTTTTCAACAAAAGATTTTTCATTGTGAGAGTGTAGAGAGATAAACTCTTGATTCTCTTTAAAAGAAGTGTTATATCGTTCTTTTAAAATATGGATAAGTTTTTTTGTAACGCGAGTATCTTCGCAAAGGAGTATATCAGCCTCACTTAAAGCTTCGATAGCTCTAAGTGAGATGTCGCCTATGTTACCAATTGGAGTAGGAACTAGACTCAACACAATTATATCTCACCTAATCTAAACGAGTCCAGATTATGCTCAGTCACTAAAGCTTTGCCTTTGGCAAGAATAATCATAAGTTTCTATTTTTTAGCAGCGTAACGAGCGTTAAATTTCTCAATTCTACCAGCTGTATCTACCATTCTCTCAGAACCTGTAAAGAATGGGTGACATTCACTACAAATATCAATTTTTTGAGTAGCTTGAGCAGCTTTATTTTGAAATGTGTTACCACATGAACAAGTTACAGTACAATCTACAAAGTTAGGGTGTAAATCTTTTTTCATTTTTTTGCCTTTTGATACTCGGTAATGTGCGAATATCTATATATTTTTTAAATCCGTATGGGGGCAGATTTTTAGAAATTGGATTATATCTAAATATAATTTAATTTACAATATTATCTTGGATGCTACTGCCATAACAGCAGATTCTGAACGGAGAATCATAGGGGTATCTAACCTAAAGACATCTTGAGTTTTTAAAAATTCTCTCTCAGAATCTGAAAAACCACCCTCACACCCAATCAAAACAGTTTTAATATCACCATAATCATCTAAGGTTTTTTCTGTAAAGTCAAAAACTTTTGTATCTGGAAATTCACTTATAAACTCTTGTATATTTTTAAATATATCAAACTCTATATAAGTGCTTCTTCCACACTGTTGCATTGAAGCTTCCAAGATTCTGTTATATCTTTTAAAGTCAATTTTAAAATTTTTCTGACTTCTATCACAAGCTATAAAAGAGATTCTACTTACACCTATCTCACTAAGAGATGGTAAAACTTTCTCTATTGATTTAGAATCAATCATACACCAAGCAATATGTAAATCTTTTTTGCCCTTAACAATCTTATCTTCTGATGAGATCAATTCTATATTTAAACTTCTAGCATCTATACCACTAATCTTATATCTATATAGAATCCCTATTTTTTCCCTATCTCTAAAAAATATCTCATCTCCAACTTCATGGCGACGAACTTTAATAAGATATTTATGCAGTTCACCCTTTAGGGTAAGAGTTTTTTTTGGACTTTCATCTAAAAAAATATATATCAAATCCACATCCAAATTGAGATAGAAAGAACAACTAAAACTTCAATAAGAAAAATCTTAATTGCATATTTTTTATATTTCTCAAAAGCATTTTCTACCCTTAAATCTAAAAAATTTAATGCTGAGGAGCGTTTATTTTCTAGCACTATTAACGCTACGACAAATAGAATCATTACAATATTTTCTATTGTAAAATCTAAATGTTTTGCAGCCATCATAACGATACCTGTAAATAAAATAACACCTATCATTGTCATACCAATTGGCATAAAAAGAGTATGTTTTCTTTTATATTTTTTTACATCTTTTGTGCTAGAGAGCATATAAAGATTAACCAAAATCACACCTAAAACCAACATAACACCGTAGTTATGTGTTACAATACTCATATCATACATTTCATTCATAGTGGAATATTACTATAATAATCTTTAAAGAGGCAAACATGGCTGTAACGGTAGAAAAAGCACTAGAATTAATATATAAAAATGTAACAAATAAGTCTATAAAATTATTACCTATTGAATCTGCATTAGGCTCTATTTTAGCACAAGATATAAAAGCAAGCCATAACCTTCCACCATATGACAATTCAGCCATGGATGGTTATGCTGTAAAAGTTTGTGATGCTAGTAAATCTGTTCAAGTTAAGCATACAATTTTTGCAGGAGATAATTCTAATGAGAAGTTAGAAGCTGGTTTTGCAATAAAAATTATGACAGGGGCTAAAATTCCAAATGGCACTGAATCTGTAGTGCCTGTTGAAGATACAGCTATTTGTAAAGATGGTATAAAACTTCCTACAAATCTTACTATCTCAAAACATATTAGACTTACTGGTGAAGATATAAAAAAAGGCACACAACTTTTAAATTGTGGAGATAAACTTAATGCCCATCAGATCACACTTTTAGCTTCTCAAGGAATTTCGCATGTAAAGGTGTATAAAAAACCCTTAGTTACAGTTTTTGCCTCAGGAAGTGAACTTAAAATGCATTTCCAAAATGTTACAGAATACCAACTCTATAACACAAATACACCTACTCTACACTCTCGTGCCTTAGAGTTAGGGTGTGAGGTTGATTTTTTAGGAACTGCTAAAGACAGTTTAGAGGATTTAAAAGCACATGTAAAAAGTGCTTTAGATTCTGACCTTATTATCACTTCTGGTGGTGTTAGTGTTGGTGATGCTGATTTTACAAAAGAAGCATTTGGGGCATTTGGATATGATATTTTCTTTGATAAAATTGAGATTAAACCGGGTAAACCTACAACTTTTGGACAAATTGGAAATACTTTTATTTTAAATTTACCTGGAAATCCAATGGCCGCTGCACTAAACTTTGAACTGTTTGGTCAAAGTATCATACTCGCTTTAAGTGGTAACAGTTCAAAATATATAAACTCTATAAAAGCAAAAATAAAAGATGATTACAAACTTAGAGCAGGAAGAAGAAATTTAGTTCCTGGATTCTTTGATGGTGAATTTTTCACTCCATGTGAAAACTTTGCACCTGGGATGGTTTCACCACTTGCTGACTCTAACTCTTACATAATGATAAGTGAGAATTGCGAATTATTAGAAAAAGAGAGTTTTGTAAAAATAATTCCAATTAGATTTAGTTTTAATACTAAAGAGCAAGTAAGCTTAGTTACTTTTTAAGGGCATCTCCAACATCATTGACTTAAGCATGTAGACACTTTGGAACCTCGAATTTATTCGAGGCAAGTGCTTTAGTTTCCTTTGTCAGCCTCGAATAAATTCGAGATTCCAATCCTTAAGTCAATAGTGTTGAAAGGCATCTCTAAAAGCCCTTAAACCTCTTTAGGATTTACAAAGCTATCACCATTTTTTATTTTCTCCCAAAGTTGATTATCACCCCAATCATTTTTCACTTCTTCTGAGAAAATAATATCTTCAAACTTAATCTCACCCATACTTTTCGAGTAAGCATCCTCTTTGAAGCATTGAGCATATCCAGTAGCTGTTTCATGAACTATAATACTATTTATCTTAACCTCTTTTTCACCATTTACTCCAGATGTAAGTTGTAAAAGTCTATCAAGCATAAGAAAAATTACACGAGAAAACTGTTCACATGATGGAGATATTGGGAGAAGTACCCATCTATTGGAGTGTTTTTGCATATCAGATATATACTCTTTAGAATCTCCATCCCAAATAGCAATACTATGATCAAAACTTTCAATCAAAGCTTTCATATTTTGTTTCATTAAACCAAAATCATATACCATTTGACCATTATCTAAAAAGTTAGATTCAAATAAAACTTCCACTCTATAAGAGTGTCCATGCAAAGAACTTCTGCACTTAATAGTTGAACAACCACGAACTATATGAGCATTTTCAAATTTAAATAGCTTTCTGATTATCATGTTAATACCTAAGTCGATTTTGATATAATTGCAGTATTCCCAACATAAAGTTGGGATAATTCGATACTAGGAGGAACTTATGAATAAGTTTCGACTAAAACTAACTTTCATAATTTTGCGATTTAAAGTTAGTTTTAAAGTTGAGAGGCTATAAGCCTCTCTCCTGTATCGAAATTATACCATAAGTTTATCAAACACCCTTATTCTGATCCCAGATTCTTATATGGAGTCTATCACTAAAATTATAACCTTTTACCTTACAAAACTCTATTAGAGGCTCACTATTTGCCTCCACTTCATCTTTATTTCCACCAAGAGGCATACAATAAACTTTAGTTTTTGGAGAATGGATAGTTATACTAGATATCTCCTCTTCCAAACCAAGATTAATAGATTCCTTATCTATGCTAAATTTAAAAAAAGCCTCAAAAGCATTTGATGCTATTGAGTAGATAACATCTCCTCTAACTCTTTTATTTAATGGCTCGTTAGAGTTAGTTAGTTTTACTGAAAGTGCAAATATACATTTTTTGTAAATTGGATATTTTTCAAAATCAACAGCTAAAGAACCATTTGTTTCAAATGTTATGGTATGACCATCTTTATCCAATTTTTCTAAAAACTCTACAAATATCTCATCATTTGCATATATAAGAGGTTCACCACCAGTTAAAACTATATCCACAGGAAAAGGTAGTTCATACTGGTCTAGAATGCTTAAAAGTTCATTTGAACTTCCTATGGGAATCCAGTTATGGGAAAAATGCTCTTTATTTACAGCATAAACTGTATCACATCCAAGAACAACTGTACCATCAGATGCTCTCTCCTCACAAGCAAAACCCTCGCACTTCATATTGCATCCACCAAAACGGAAAAACAGTGATGGCACACCAGTATATTTTCCCTCACCTTGAATAGAATAAAAATGTTCTACTAAATACAGCAATTATCATCCACCTGTTTCATAAAAAGCACGAGTTGAGATTTCTGCATCATCGCCACCCCAACGATTTTTTTCTGGTTTTGTTCTAACAACCTCTTTTAAAACTAAAGCAGCACCTTTTATGTCACCTTTTTTGATGCACTCATTTATACTCATAGCTTCATCAAAATAAAGACATGGAATTAGATTCCCCTCAGCTGTAAGCCTTATACGATTACATTTTTTACAAAAATCATCTTCATAAGGCTCTATGATTCCAAATCTATAACCATCTTTCATAGTATAATAATGTGATGGGGATGTTCCATCAAAACCATCATCACTAAACTCGTATTTTTCTCTAAGAATCGCTAAAAGTTCAGATGATTTAAGTCCAGATATCTCTTTTGAAGCAAACTGATTTTCCATATATTCTATAAATCTTATAGACATATCTCGCTCTTTACAATACTCTAAAACATCAATAATCTCATCTACATTCATCCCATTCATTGGAACCATATTTACTTTAACTTTTAAACCAACTTTTCTTGCTTCCCCAACACCATCTAAAACATTTTTCAAAACATCTTTTTGTGCGATTTTTAAAGCAACTTCTGGTTTTAAAGTGTCTATGGAGACATTGATTCGTTGTAATCCCGCATCTTTTAATTTTTGTGCTGTACCTTTTAGAAGATAAGCATTTGTTGTCATTGCTAAATCTATACTAGGTTCATAATCATAAATCATTTTGAGGAATTTATCTAAATCTTCACGAAGAAGTGGCTCACCACCTGTGATACGAATCTTTTTAACACCCTCATCTATCGCTATTTTCATAAACTCAAATAGCTCTTCAAAAGAGAGAAGATTCTCTTTTGGCACCCATGAAAATGGTTTCTCTGGCATACAGTATTGACATCTAAAATTACATCTCTCTGTCACAGAGACTCTTAGATAATCTACAACTCTATCATAGCTATCGACTAACATTACAGTAATTTCACTAAAGTCGCAACTATTGCTGCTTGTGCAACTAGCATCCCTGCAACCCATTTTATTAATTCTGTTTTCATATCACTAAGGTCATATTTTGTAGCCAACACCTCTTTTTGTTGTTCTATAATTTGATTTGCATTATCATTTAATATTTGTGAAATCTCTTTAGCAATTTTATCATCAAGATTAACACTTTTAAGTCTTTCATATATGGACAAGGTATCTATATTTACAATCATCATTTTACCTTTTTTGACAATTATATCATAAAATGCTAATCTTCAAGCCTCATATTTTATTTTTAAATCTTCTCTTGAAGTATCATTTACCATCCCATCAAACTAATAGTTTTTGCAACAGCAAATGTCCCACCAGCACCTACTGCTATGCCATAAAAAGTAACTTTTAAAGTGCTTATATAATATTGCCTATTTCTATCTTCTATATAGTTATTAAAATTTCTAATTTCAGCTTTAAATTTTTCTATATCAAGTAATTCTTTTTCATCTATTGTTGTCATAACTATATCCTTGATTTGATTCTTTATATTGCTATAGTGTATATTAAATGTATTATATCTTGTGTATGTAAAAAAAGTTGATATGGATTAAAATATTGAAAGAATAGTTTTCAAGCCAAAAGGCTTGAAAAAATTTGTCTTGCGACAAAAAAGGAAGTTATAAAATTCTTAGAATTTTACAGAAGCAACAACACGAACATGTTGTCCACCTGAAGCATCATCAGTTGTATCATCAGCAAACATACGGTGCATAACTATACCTTTAAGGTTAAAAGCACCAACTTTTTGAGAAACGATTAAATCGATTTCTGTTGTGTCTAAAGCATCAGCTGATTCACCATGGAAACTTGCCCATGAAGAATCATTACTATTAGTATTGCTAACAGCTTGTAATGCTAAACCTGTAGAACCAACTTTACCAGCAGCTTTAACTTTAACAGCAGTAGAACCTGGTTGTGCAGTATAAACACCATCAGTATAAACACCAGCAGTTGGTAATTTAGTTTTCTTGAAACCTGTAGCAACGTTTCCTAATGGTAAAATACCATCTTCACCAACCATAGAGGCTGCAACAAAAAGTTTAATTCCACTAACATCTGTAGCACCACTTAATGCAAAACCAACAGTATTGTCAGCACCTGCAGCTGATGTATCACTTGGCATCATTGCAGCAACATAAGCTTTAAGAGCAACTGGTCCAACGCTCATACCAGCATCAGCCCAAAATGCTTTAGCAACACTTGGTAATTCATAAGCCCATGCATTTACAAATAATGAATCTGCCTTATATAAAGCACCTGCAGCAAAAGCACCATTAAATAATTTATTAAATTCTTGAGTAGCTTTATGATCTCCAGCAGTATTTGTTTGACCAACATACGCACCAATTAAAGTTAAATTTGAAACTGAACTATTAACAAAAACAGCTGCATCAAAGTTATTTTGCTGAGCATTCCATTTTTCAGTAAATGCGAAAGGAGTGTTAAGTTCTTGACGACCAAGCTTAACAATTGTATCTGCAACTACTGGAGCAACGATATACGATTTACTTACATATACATCACCCGTCCCTGTTTGGTTGTCTAGGTTGTTTGCACTAGTACGAACATCATTAACTAAAACACCTTTAAGACCCATTGTAGAACCCTGAGTAAGCTCAGCACCAAAACTTACATCACCTTGCTTACCAGTCATGCCAAGTTTAAAAACAACTTCTGCAGATGCATCAGTTTTATTAAACATATCACCTGGTGTACCAACATTATCAGTTTCATACCAAACTTTAGCTTCACCGTTAACCTTGATATCTTCTAATGCTGATGCAGTAGTACTTAGTGCCATTGTTGCAACAGCAACCGATAGTATAATTTTTTTCATATATATTCTCCTGTTTTGTTTGTTGTAATTTATCACTAATTTAAAAAGTGATAGCAAAGTAACAGTAATTGTTATTCCACTATCAATTTTATATAGATGATATTTTAAAGACAAAATATTATATATCT
>JAYEKJ010000062.1:0-2828 GCA_034660975.1 Campylobacterota bacterium | reverse complement strand
ATCCTAAAACTAGACACAAAAGGTCATACAGGTTTGATAAAAGATATCATAGTCACAAAAGATGGTGATATCATAAGTGCAAGTGATGATAAAACCATAAGAGTGTGGGATAGCAAAACTGGCAAAGAGAAAAGAAAGATATTGGGGCAGATTGGTTCAGGTTCTGAGGGGAAGATATATGCCATAGCACTGAGTAAAGATGAGAGCTATTTGGCTGTTGGGGGGTTTATGGCTAAAGGTGGTGGCATTGATGATGACAAAGTTGGTAATATCGGAATCTACAACTACAAAACAGGAAAACTCCTTCATATCCTAAAATCACACACAAATGTAGTATATGATTTAGCCTTTAATGATGATGGTTCTTATCTTATATCAGGTTCAGGAGATACAACTGCAAAAATATGGAGGGTTCAAGATAGTTTTAAACTTCAAGATACCATAAAGTTTCACACTAATGATGTATATGCTACAAAGATTATAAAACACAAAAACAAACACTTCGCCATAACAGCAGGATATGATAATAAAATAGCACTTTATGATATGCAAACAAGAAAAATCATAAAAAGTGATACCTTAAACTATAAACTTGGCTTCTTAACAACAAGTGAAAAACTAAAACATATAGCAGTTTGTGGATTTGGCAAAGAGATAAAAATATATGATTTTAATCTAAACCATATAAAAACTATACAAAGTGAAACTAAGCCTACTGAACTCTCTTATGATAAAAAAGCTAGATCTCTTCTTGCTGGAACAGCTGCATATCCATACAATGTAAACATCTACAACACAAAAAACAACTACTCACTTCACAAATCATTTAAAAAACATACAAACCTAACTATGGCAGTTGCTTTTTTAGAGAGAAAGAGAGATCTTTTTGCTGTAAGTGGAGGTGGAAATAATAATGAGATATATATTTGGAACACTAAAGACACAGAGGTACAAACTAAGATAGAGGGTGTTGGTGCTAGTGTTTGGAGTGTAGAGGTAAAGGGTGATGAGCTTGCTTGGAGGAATAAATCTTTAAGTTTAAAACAATTAAAAGATTATACAGGCGAACTTCAAAAATCAATAAACCTAAAAACTTTTAAAATAACCGGAATCTCGAATTTATTCGAGGCTAATTCAAAAAAGCCCCGAACAAGTTCGGGATTCCGAAGAATCTCTACACAAAACGATAACTACTCACTCCAACACTCCAAAGGTGGAGATTATGGATATGGTGATGCAGTTTTAAACATCAAAAAAGATGGAACCATACAAGCTAAAATCATAAAAAACTCTACTGATGGATTAGGAAATAATTGCTACGGCTGGTACAAAAACTATATAGTAAGTGGAGGAAGTCACGGACAGCTTAAAATCTACAACAAACAAGGAAAAGAGATGGCATCTCTAGTTGGTCATACAGGAGAGATATGGTCTATAGCTCTTGATGGAGATAGACTAGTGAGTGGAAGTGATGACCAGACTATAAAGGTTTGGGATTTGAGTTTTCTTAAAAATATAACTTCATCATCACCTGAATTTAATGAAGAGTTAATCTCTAAGATTCAAAAAAAATTGGACTGGACACGAAAAAAAGTTATAGAAAAAGCAGATTTTTTATTAGAAAATAAATTAGATATTTATAAGAAAACAGAATCTATAATTAGCTATCCTACTCTAAGTATATTCATAAGCAAAAACAACGAATACATAGCCTACACAAAAGAGGGATTCTTCAACGCTTCAAATGGTGGAGCAAAATATATAGGCTACCACATAAACCAAGGTGCAGATAAAGAAGCAAGGTTTGTGAGTGTAGATAAACTTTACGATACTTTTTATAGACCAGATTTAGTACAAAAAGCTTTAGATGGGGAAGATATTAGTTCTTATGCTAAAAACATAAATATAAACACTATTTTAAGTGCTGGACTTGCACCTGTTGTGAGTATCGGAATCTCGAATTTATTCGAGGATAATGCCCGAACAAGTTCGGGGTTTAGTAGTGCTAAAAGGGATTTAGCACTTAACCTTGAAGTGTGTACCATAGATAATGGTGGTTATGATAACTTAACACTTTTACTCAATGGCACTGCTATTGATGTTATGGGTAGAGATAGAGCTTTAAAAAGAAAAAAATCATCTAAAACTAAAAAAAGTTGTTTCACATTTGAGAAACTTATCTCGCTTACTAGTGGTCAAAATATTATAGGGTTTAAAGCAACTAACAAAGTTGGAAACATAGAATCTAACACTGCTGAGATAGAGGTAAACTATAAGGGTAGAAGTAACAAAAAACCAAACCTTTATATCTTAGCTATTGGGGTAGATAAATATAGAGATGGTGACTTGTGGTTAAACTACTCAAAAGCTGATGCTAAAGTGTTTAGTAAAACCATAAAAAGTGTTTCTAAACCACTTTTTAAAAACATCTACACCACTACCCTTTTAGATAAAGAGGTTACAAAGAAAAACATCCTCAAAACCTTTGAAAAAATCGGTGCTAAAACTACTCGTGAAGATGTGTTTATGCTCTATGTAGCAGGTCATGGAATCACCGATGCTAAAACTGGAGCATACTTTTACCTCCCTGTTGATTTTAGATACAAAAATGAAAATAGTGTAAGAGAGAGTGGACTAAGCCAAAACGATTTTAAACTAGCATTATCAAAAATCCAAGCTATGAAATCTTTAACGATTTTAGATACTTGTAACTCTGGAAGCTTCGCAGAGGCGATGGCATCTCGTGGAGTTTTACAAAAAACAGCTATCAACAAACTTACTCGTGCAACAGGAAGAGCAACTTTAGTAGCAAGTTCTAAAGACCAAGT
>JAYEKJ010000061.1:0-2830 GCA_034660975.1 Campylobacterota bacterium | reverse complement strand
AATCTCACCATATTATAGCACTTGGAAGATTCTTGGCTAAACTTCATAAACATACCTATAAAAAATCTGCTAGTTCAAATTTTCTAGATTCTTATGAGATTCCAGCACTTTTAAACTACACAAAAATTAGGTATTTTAGTCACTATAAAAAACTTCAATTTTTAGAATTTTTTGAGATGCAAAATGATGGTTTTATTCACGGTGATATTTTTAAAGACAATACAGTTTTTGATGGGAATAAGATAGGGGTTTTTGATTTTATAGATTCTGGATCTGGAAGTTTTAGTTTTGATTGTGCTGTGGGGCTTGTTGGGTTTGATGTTGTAAAACATCATCACTATTTTATAAATATTTTTCTTATCGCATACAACCAACATGCACCTAAAAAACTAAAAAAAGGGGAGTTAATCTATCAAATAAAAGTAGCATCAAGATTCTATGCACTTTTGAGAATCAACAAATACAAAAAAACAAAAAATGCAAAAGAGTTGATGAATTTCTGATACAATCCCACTATGGAAAAACGAAACTTTATACTTAACAGCGATAACTTAGAAAACCTAGAAAATTTTAGTGAGATTCTTAAAAAAGACTATTCAACTATGATGAATGAGGCTCTTGAAGATTATTTTCAACAGGCTCAAAAAAACTTACTAGAAAAAAATTTAGCTGATCAAAACTCACTAACAAATCTAGACTATGATGAGTTTTGGGATGATGTAGAGATATAATGAAACATGGTGCAAATATCTATAAATACGCTTCTCAAATCTCTTGTGATTCTAGTGAAATCATCGACTTCTCATCTAACATAAATAGCTACCATCCAAAAATAACACTCAAACCAACTTCGGAGATGTTAGTAAAATATGGAGATACTACTTACTCAAGTTTAAAAGATTCTATAAAAAGTAAGTACAGAATTAAAAAGAATCAAATAGCCCTATACAACGGTGCAACTTCTGCAATATTTGAGCTTTTAAAATCACTAAAAGAGAAAAACACATATCTTTATGCACCACTATATGGGGAGTATGAGAAAGCTTCTAAAGAGTATAAGAAAAAAATTATAAAAATAGATAGATTTGAAAATATCTACAAAAAACCTAAAAAAGATTCTATTGTTATTTTTGTAAACCCATCTACACCTGATGGAAAATATTATGATTTAGAAAAACTATTCACACTATGGAAAAAACAAAACTGTACTATCATTTTAGATGAATCATTTTTGGAATTTGAGAATCTAAAATCATTTAGAAAAAAGATAAACTCATACAAAAAACTCTACATCATCCAATCTTTTTCAAAATTTTACTCCTGTGCAGGGGTAAGAATCGGTGCTATTTTCTCAAACAAACAAAATATAAAAAAGTTAAAAACACCGATGTGGAATCTCTCCTCTTTTGATGTGAAGTTTTTAAAAGAGAGATTAGACGATTCTAAATTTGATAAAAAGAGTAAAAAACTTCATAAAAAAAATAAAAAAGAGTTAATTAAAGTTCTTGAAGATTCTAAACTTTTTGATAAGATTTATAAAAGTGATTCTAACTTTATACTTACTAAATCTTCAAAATCTAAAGAGATGTTTGAGCATCTTCTAAAACATAAGATTCTGGTGAGAACTTGTGATAGTTTTAATTATTTTGGTGATAATCATCTACGCTTTGGGGTTAAAGATTCTAAACTTCATAACAAACTAACAATGGTTTTAGGGAGTTTTTAGTTATCCCCATAATCCAAATCATCACGCCATTTTGGGTGATGAAAATGTAATCTATGGTCACATGATTGAGAAATCAAAGAATCATCAAGTGTGATAGTTCCTATTTTTTGCCACTCTTTTTTCTCGTTTATAATTTTATTCGCTACAAAAATATTAAAAACTAAGTTCTCACCCTCTTTGATTCTCAACTCATCACGAAAATCTTTTGCATCCACTCTTTTAGTATCTTCTGCCTCTATCTTCATCCATTTTGGGGTGATAATATTTTTGTTTTTTTCCTCTCCCAAGTAGGAGATCTCATAAAGTTGTCTGATAGTTGGATTCTTGTCTGCTTGAGAAAACGCATGAGATACTTTCACAGCATAAGCCATGTTTTTAAAAACTTCATAAGTAAAACTTACAGATGGTTCATTTGTTAAAGCCACATCTCGATAATACTTTGCATCAGTTCCACCTAAATCATCTATAAGAAAAAAGTTAGCACTATGTTCACTATTTTGTTTCTCCATATCTGTCGTAGGAAATAGCTTCCCAGCAAAACCAAAGGCTCTAGTAGAATCACTTGTAGTATGGGACATCGCTGTTGATGCTCTTGCTATCATCAAAGCCTGAGAACCTTTTTTAAAGTATCCACTATAAATATTAGGAGAATCTATCTCCCAAATACCTTTAAAACAGATACCATTAGGGTGAGCGAGTTTATCAAATGGCTCTATAATATCACGATGGTCATTCAAAGTTCTTTGTGCATCATATGAGATAATATCTTCCCCATCAGAGTAGAGTTTAAAATATGAAATTTCATCTTGTGGTAGTTTTTCTAATTTGTCTGATTTTACTTGATTCCAAACCTCATTAAAACTGGTTTTATACTCTTGTTTTACTTCATCTGTTTTCATAGTTGTGGCACATCCTGATAGTGTGAATAGTAAGGTTATAAACAACAAAAGTTTCATTGTAGCATCCTCATAAAAAATTTAGGTAAATCCCATGAAATATAAAACAAATCTTAATCCTTAATATTGAATTCTTGTTCAAATAAATCAGCTGTAAAATCATCACGATAATGGCAGTTTCTTTTAATATCTGCCATAATTGTCTTAC
>JAYEKJ010000060.1:4490-13925 GCA_034660975.1 Campylobacterota bacterium | reverse complement strand
AAGTTTTAACTCATGAGCGTAATGGAAGTGAAATTGAGGTAAAAAGACCATCCACCTGCCCTATTTGCGATAGTGAACTTTTAGATGAGGGTGTACTTTTAAAATGCCAGAATCTTTCATGTGAAGCAAGAGTTGTAAACTCTATAATATATTTTGCTTCAAAACCATGCCTAAATATAGATGGTCTTGGTAATAAAATAGTAGAGATATTATTCACCTCCGGACTTATTAAAAATGTTGTTGATTTATTTGATTTAACACTTGATAAACTTTTAGCACTAGAGGGGTTTAAACAGAAGAGATCTCAAAATCTACTAAACGCTTTAGAGGATGCTAAAGGGAAAGCTTATTGGAGATTTATAAACTCTTTAGGTATTGAACATATTGGTGAAGTTGCTTCCAAAACTCTGAGTGATAATTTTGGATTTTCATTTATTGATGCGACCAAAGAGCAAATTATTGAATGTGATGGGATTGGTGAAGAGATGGCTCTATCTCTTTTAGAGTTTATTCGTGTAAATAGAGAAATTATAAAAACCCTTCAAAATATCTTACAACCACTTGAACCGATTAAAAAAATTGAAGCACAAGAGAATATATTTAAAGATAAAACTGTTGTTCTAACTGGTACAATGAGTAAATCTCGTGGAGTAATTAAGGAGATTTTAGAATCTTTAGGAGCTAAAGTTTCAGGTTCAGTTTCTAAAAAAACTAATTTTCTTGTTTATGGTGAAGATGCTGGTAGTAAATATGATAAAGCTATAAATTTAGATGTTAAGTGTTTAACAGAAGATGAGATGGAAAATTTAATAGGAGAACTAAATAGATGAAATTTATTTTAATAATCTTTCTGTTTTTTACTTCACTTTTAGCAGATAGAGATGGTGGACCCTACCTAGGTTTAGGGTATGGAATATCTCAATATGATGATAATGGTTTATACGAAAATATAACAGAAAACCAATCTACTGCTCTTATATTCTATGCAGGTGCATATATAAATAAACATCTTTCAGTTGAATTTAATTATGTTGATTTTAACACCGATGGGGATAAAGATACTTTTGTTGTAAAAGATGATTCTAAAAAGATGCTTACAATTTCAGCATCAACTATTAGTACTCTAGCTCATTATGCTTTTTTTGATGATAAATTAGACTTTTATGCAAGATTTGGTGCTGGAGAGATACAGCAAGATGGATTAGAGACTGAGGGCTTTACTATGGTTTATGGAGTTGGTATGGGATATAGATTTAATAATTATACTAGTATAAAATTTGCCTATGATAACTACCAATTTGGTTATGATGAGAACTCTGATAAATCAGCTGATTATAGAATGCAACTTCATTCTATCTATACAGCTTTGGAGATACAATTTTGATTCGCTTAGACCACTACTTAGTTGAGTATTCTCTAGCTGATAGTAGAACTAAAGCTCAAGCACTTATAAAAGATTCCAAAGTTCTTGTAAACTCAAAAACAATACTAAAAAGTTCTTTTAAAATTGACAACAATTTAGATAAAGTAGTTGTAAAAAAACATGATAACTATGTATCTCGTGCTGCTTATAAACTAAAAGCATTTTTAGAGGAGTTAAACTTAGATATTAAAAAGATGATTGCGTTAGATATTGGATCATCAACTGGTGGTTTTACTCAAATACTATTAGAAAATGGTGTAAAAGAGGTCACTGCTGTTGATGTTGGTCGTGATCAACTACATAAATCACTCAAAGAGGACAGTCGTGTAGATTCTTTTGAGAGTTGTGATATTAGAAAATTTGAAAGTGATAAAAAATTTGAGATTGTTGTGAGTGATGTTTCATTTATCTCTCTTCTTTATATTGTAGATGATGTAGATAGATTAGCAAATGATAAAATTATATTACTATTTAAACCTCAGTTTGAAGTTGGACGGGAGGCAAAAAGAGATAATCATGGTGTAGTGATAGATGAAAAATCTATAACGATAGCTATGAAAAAATTTGAGGATGTTTGTGAATCAAAAAAGTGGAACTTGATTCTGAAGTCTCCTTCAAAACTTACTGGAAAAGAGGGAAATCTCGAATATTGTTATTATTTTGAAAAGAGTTAAAATAAAGAGCTAAAAGCTCTCTATTTTAATTACTCAGCAACAGCTACTTCAACAGCAGTTGATTCCCAAATACCGTGTTTAGTACAGTAACCATGAGCAACAAGGTTTAATTTTTTACCCATTGGACGGATATTAAAAGTTACCTCAGCATGAGATTTTTCATTTCCTAATGTACCTGGTACAAACGATGTCATCGCTAATTTAGTCTCACCATTGAAAAGTGTGATAGATTCAATATAGTGATCAAAATCATCTGGATGAGTAAACTCGTTACCCATTTTAACATTTACTTTAAACATCTCGCCTTTTTTAGCTTCACCTTCAACTGTAATGAATGGTGAGTGACGATCAATTAAATCTTTTTTTGCTTCTCTTTCTACTGTGTCAATATCAACATATTTGTTAATCTTTGGCATATTAAATCCTTGTGTTATTTTAATTTATAACTGTATTGTAACTAGTAAAACTTTCACCTAACATAAGTTAGCCTATATTTATCTTCTTTAAGATTTTTTTAATTTTATATATCTTTAAGAAGTCTATCATACTCTTGTTCTAAAGAAATTTTTATCTCTTGAAAATATTCATCCCAATCATCTATCTCTTGTATTGTTATAAATGTTTGATCAGTTGTAATATCCTTAATCTCCTCCTTTGAAGCATCAATATGTATTCTTAAATCAATTATTTTAGATTTTAATAAATCTTTATCATTTACACTATCACTTGATACTGTAAAATTGATTCCATTTTCTAATGAATGAAGTATCTCTCTTACCTTTGATAA
Source organism: Campylobacterota bacterium (assembly GCA_034660975.1). Taxonomy (GTDB): domain Bacteria; phylum Campylobacterota; class Campylobacteria; order Campylobacterales; family Sulfurimonadaceae; genus Sulfurimonas. The sequence goes on along the minus strand of JAYEKJ010000060.1, from coordinate 11,041 downwards.
ATCTTTTTTAGCATAAGCACTATTTAACTCTTTCATTATGTTCGTTGCTTGATCTCTAAATGCATCTGTTACAATATCAGGATGACATAATTTTGAAGCTTGTCTAAATATTTTTTTTAACTCTTTTTTTTCATTAGCATTAATCTCATATCTTTGCTCTTTCTTTATCTCTTCATAATCATTAGTAAACTCTTCATACTCTTTTTTAACATCTTTATACTCTTGATAAATTGGATCATCATCCAAATCAACTTTAGCTTCTTTGGCTTCCTCTTTTTTATCATCTAACTCTTTTCTTTTTTCTTTAAGATTCAAAGTAAGATTCTGAAATTTCTCATATCTTTTAGCATATCTTTCATCGCCCTTCTCCATTTTCACAAGAACTTTTTGCAACTCATCTTTTTGAACTTTCAAGTCTAAATATTCTTCTTTTATTTGGTTATATTGAGCTTTTAATGTTTGGAAACCTTTCTTTTTTTTAGTCGTTTGTCTATGCAGAATCTCTTTACTTAATTTTAAAATGTTTTTTATTAAATCACCCAAGCTTAAATTATATTGAGTGTTAAATTCGTTTATATTATTTTGATATTCATCTCTCTCTAAATTTAACTCTTGTAGCTTATTTTCTAAAACTTTAAGCTCAAGTTTTAGCCCTTGAAGTTCCTGATCATCATAAACAACTAAAGCATTATTATTTGAGATATAATCCTCTATCGATACAACAGCATTTCCATAATCATGTTTATTTAACATCTCCAAAATAAGTTTGATTTTATCATCAATATCAAGAGTTTTTATTTTAGAGATTTGAAGTTCTATTATATCTTCATCCTCTATTGTTATAGCAGTTTTTATAAGTTCTAATCGTTTTAAAATTTGTATCATTATTATTTATCTTTAATCTGTTATTTTTTCTGTCTTTTTACTTGGTAACCTACCGTTGAACTCAGGTTAATAAACTAAAATTTGCATTATTACTAAAGTTAAGCCATGTTAAATCATCTAGCTCACCTATCTCCTCTGGTAATTTTGCTAGTTTATTTCCACTAAGATCAAGCCATCTTAGAGATATAACATCTCCTATCTCTTTTGGAAGTTCTGCTAACTCATTATTAGCAAGATTAAGTTCTGTCAATTTTACAAGCTTACCTATCTCACTTGGTAGTTCTATTAGTCTATTTTCTTTTAGCAGTAATCTTGTTAAATTAGTAAGCTTACCTATCTCTTTTGGTAATGTTCTTAAATTATTAAAACCTAGACCAAGTATTGTTAAGTTAGTTAGGGTGCCTATCTCTTTAGGAAGTTCTGATATTTGATTATTATAAAGGATAAGCTTCGTTAATGTAGTAAGCTTTCCTATCTCTTTTGGTAAATTTACTAATCTATTACCATCAAGGCTAAGTTCTGTAATATTTAATAACTCATCCCTGTTTCTTGGTAGTTTTTTTGGTGATATATTATTTTTATCAGCCCAAAGCCAAATCTCGCTTATCCACTCATAAGATATTTTTGGTAGGTTCTTCCCCCTTGTCGCTAAAATCTTATTAGTCAAGTTAATCATAGACTTTGATTTACTTAATGATAATTTCGTATCTTTTTTAGTTATTAAATTTTTCATAAATCTATAACCCTTTTAAATATTTAATAAAGGGTTTTTAGAGGTACCCTTAAACCCGAATTATCTAATAGAGAATTAAAAATTTAATCTATCACTGTAATCAAGGCACATTCATTAAAAATTTACACCACCAAAAGGAAGCTTAAAAATTTTCACTAAACATCCCTTAATTACAAGCATAGGTAAATTTTACAAGGTGCCCTTCAACACCATTGACTTAAGCATATAGACACTTTGGAATCTCGAATTTATTCGAGGCAAGTGCTTTGGTTTCCTTTGTCAGCCTCGAATACAGAAAAAAATTTAGTTTTTTTCTAAGTCACGCTTTAGCGTTTGAAATTCGAGATTCCAATCCTTAAGTTAATGGTGTTGAAGGTGCCCTTGGGATATAAATTCCTATTGCATAATTCTTGTTAAACATATTTTACACCAATTTCACTAAATATTCTAAGAAGTCACACTATATTTTATGCGTTTAAGATATTAAGCATCTCAACTGCTTCCTCTACACCCAAATTTGCAGCTTGTGAAAACCAATATTTAGCTTTTTCTATATTGGTCCCTTGTGATATTTTACCCTCGTAATATATCCATCCTAACATCAGCATAGCATCACTATCACCAAGTTTTGCTGCATTTTTATACCAAATAAAAGATTTATCATAATCAACGACACCAGTTTTACCATTTTTATATATAGTTGCCAACAAAAAAGATGCATCAATATCATTATTTTTTGCTGATTTTTCCAATTTTTTTATAATTTTAGGATTCTCTATTAATGTATTGTTTTGATACATTTTTAAAGCATTTTGTATCAATAATGAGGTAGCAAAGAGAGATAGTGTTATAATCGATACAATTAAAATATTTTTAAAAAAGTTCATATTTATATCCTAAAGTTAGTGTCGTAGAAAATTTAGAAAAACTTATGGGATCTCTCTCATCTACATCCATCCCCATAATGCCAACATTAATAAAAAATAGTTTATTGAAATAGTATCTATAATAAGCATCTATCTCAAAAGATTTTAAATTTGTTTCTAAAGAGATAAAACTATTATTATATTTACTTGCACCTGCTAATAGTTTAAGGTACCAGTTTGATGATAGGTAAATATATTTCATATATATATTTTTTGCCTTTTGACGATTTATCTGATTTGTCATATAAAATTCACCCACTATATGAGTTCCCATTTGAGTCATTGCTAACAAACCATTTTCTCCAGTGTAGGAACCACCTAACTCTATATAATTATGCCCATAAATATACTCTAAAGAGAACTGAGCTAAAGATTCATCATAATCATAAATAGCAAGAGACAAGGCTTTGACATCTGTATATATGAAATCAAAACCAAAATAATCTTTAGTATAATTTAGATGCACACCAGCAGTATTTCTTAAATCTTGCATATAATAATCATAAAGAGTTAATTCAAAAGCACTTTTTTTTGTTTTAAAAATAGTTCCATACAAACCATTTTCATCATTTATATCTTCCACTTTAAAATAGTTATTATACCCTTGTTGTGTAAAAGTATCAAACCAAAAGATTCTTAATGATGATTTTTTATCATCACCAACTGATACCAATACACCATCTATACTTCCACTTAACCAATCAAAATTAACATCAATTCTACCTAAATTAAATGAGATAAAATTATTATCATAATTCATAGTTGCCTCACTTATATCTATCTTATTTAATTGTTTCTTATTTTGTTTACTTAAAGTATATGTAGGGGTTTTGTAAGGAGTTTCATTTAGTACAACATTTGCTTTTGAACCTAAAGAGATATAGAAGTTATCACTAGCCCAATAATTAACATTTAATTGGTTAAACCAAGATGATAAATCACTTCTCTCTTTTTCAAAATCATTATTCTCTTTTCCCTCTATCTGTTCACTTTCACTATATAAAAGTGTTGTGTATGTTATATCATAATTATTAAATATATCGTTTGAGAACAAATTTGTTACGAAGATAAAAACCATAGCTACTATTTTAATCATTTACGCCCCCAAGGATTTGCACCTAAAGAGCGAATTTTTGAGAATTTTTCATCAGGTTCAGTTTTTGTATTTTCTATATTATCTACTATCTCATCCTCTTTGACTAACTCCAGTTCAACATCTTCTTGTAAATTTTCTTGGATTATTGTACTCTCAATGGGTATTTCGCTTTGTACTTGTGTATCTTGCATCTTTGAGCTATCTAATATATCATCAATAACTGGTTCTATATCTTGAATATTTTCTACATCTTTGCTATCTAATATATTCTCAACAACAGGCTCCGTATCTTGAATATTTTCTACATCTTTGCTATCTAATATATTCTCAACAACAGGCTCCGTATCTTGAATATTTGGTATCTCTATATTCTCTATCATCGAATCTGTATCTTGGAAACTATCTACTCTCTGTGCATCTGGTTTTATCAGTTCATTATTTGATTTAATCTGTAGTACTGGAGTTGTAACTTTTAATATGTTAGTAGTATCTACTTCACTATCATCTTTTGTATTTAAAACTCTCATATTAGAGATGATATTTGAGTTATGTAACTCTTTAGTACGCTTATATTTAAGCTTTAACTCTCTTTTATGTGATGCCATATTTCTTTTTTTAAAAAGAGTTTTAAATGCATTTAAAGTAAGTGTTTTTTGTTGATGACGAAACTCTAGCATACTTAACTCACCACTAAATAAAGATGTATTTAGGATAGTGGATGTAACAACTAATAATATATATCTATTCATAAAAATTTACGCAGTAGTTACAATGTTTTTTAAATCTATACAAAATCTACTCCCCTCATTTATTGTTGATTTCACATCTATATTTATACTATGTAACTTCACAATTTGAGCTACTATATATAAACCTATCCCAACACCTTTTGTATCTACACTCTCTCTGTAATACTTCCCAAAAACCTCTTTTGGTTTTTTTATACCGATACCATTATCTATAATCTCTAGTTTATTATCTCTGAGTATAACATCAACCTCTTTTTTTGATGGTGAGTATTTTATAGCATTATTTACGATATTATCTATTGCTCTTAACATCGCTATTTTATCAGCATTTACTAAAAGTATTTTAGCTCTAACATTTACTTTTATATTTGGTCGTATATCGTTCCAATAATCTCTACGCTCATTAATTATTTTTGCAATATCAAATTTCTCATTTTGTAATTTATATTGACCGATTTTTAAACTAAAAAGTAGTTGCTCCTCTAATGATTCTATCTGCCCTATCCCTTTGATGATTCTTAAACTTTTTTCTTTTAGTTTTTGATTCTCTGTATTTTTAACAATACTTTGAGCATTCATCTTTACTACACTTAAAGGGGTGTTTATATCATGAACTATCCCATTTATAAAACCATCCATAATCACAATAGAATCTTTCATCGGTTTAAGTGATACTCTAGTTAAGAGATAACTAAAAGGGGTTATAAAAGCTAATGAAAATAAAAAAGCTATAAATATCTCTTTAAAAATAATCTCTATTTTATCATTTAAAACAATAGGTTCCATACTACATTTTTTAGAACTATTCAATAGTTTATTAAAACGCTTACACTCTAAAAATTCTAACTTATTTTTAAGTTTTTGTTCCTGAAAATAGCGATTTTGCTCTTTATAAAAATATAAAGAGGCGATAGCACTAAATAGGAAAATCAGAGTTATAATATATATTAAGAAGAATCTTAAAAAACTATTTTTTTCATAAAAATTTAAAGCGATAACCTACACCTTTAACATTCTCTATAACTCCACAACCATCAGTATGCCGTTTTAAATTTTTAATATATGTACGCAAAGTAGCTATTGTAATAGTTGATTCAAATACATCTTCAATGATATTATTAATCTCGACTAATTGTGACTTATAGCTTATAAAATATTCCAGTAATCTAAACTCTTTTACTGGTAGTGAAATCGTTTTATCTAAACATCTAATTTTATATTCACTTGGCTCTATACTAAATACTAGTGAATGTTGCACCTCTTTTGATATGGGTAATTTTGATGATATTCTAATCATAAGCTCATCTATATCAAAAGGTTTTTTTATATAATCACTAGCACCGACACTAAAACCATCTCTTAAATCATCAATTTGATTACGAGATGTCATAAAAATAGTTGGTGTATCATCTCCACTTTCGCGTAAGGATTTTAATATATCAAAACCATTCATCCCAGGAACATTCACATCAAAAAGATATAAATCAAATTTACTCTCATAAGTAAAATCAAAAACCTCTTGAGATTCACATGCCCATGAAACATCATAACCACCATCTTGAAGCTCATCTAAAACACTCTGAGCCAACAAAACATCATCTTCTAAAAATAATATATTAATATTGCACCTCTTTTAAGGTGTAATTATACTATTTTATTTGCTAAATCCTTCCACTACTTTGAGTAGTATTATTATTACTTCCTTGATCTGAATCTACATCTGTTGTTTCCGTTTCATCTGTCTCAACATTATCTGAATTTACATCTGTTGTTTCCGTTTCATCTGTCTCAACATTATCTGAATTTACATCTGTTGTTTCCGTTTCATCTGTCTCAATATTATCTGAATTTACATCTGTTATTTCCGTTTCATCTGTCTCAGCATCATCTAAATTTACATCAGTTGTTTCTGTTTCATCTGTCTCAGCACCATCTAAACTTACATCAGTTGTTTCTGTTTCATCTGTCTCAGCACCATCTGAAACTACCTCTGTTGTTTCTGTTTTATCAGAATTTGATATATCAGTACCTAAAAGGCTGTCAATATTTATATCTTTAATAAATGTACTTTGTATAAACTCTGCCTCATCAACATTTAATTTTGCAATATCTAAAGTTGCTATAATCTCCTCTTCATGTTGAGCTGCTGTTTTAATATCATT
>JAYEKJ010000060.1:0-4390 GCA_034660975.1 Campylobacterota bacterium | reverse complement strand
GGCTGTCAATATTTATATCTTTAATAAATGTACTTTGTATAAACTCTGCCTCATCAACATTTAATTTTGCAATATCTAAAGTTGCTATAATCTCCTCTTCATGTTGAGCTGCTGTTTTAATATCATTTCTATACTCTTCTCTTATATTTTGAAAATCTCCAACAAGAATATTAAGTTGGTCTTCACTTATATCAGATATATTTAAAATATTATTTTCTACTGCATATTGAAATATTATATTAGAAAACGCTTCTATATTTTCTGATGTACTAGGTGTTTCATTTAGTATCTCCTGTGGTGTTATCCCATATAGATTTTCAAGTAAAGCTTTTTTCTCTGGATCCATAGCCATAGTGGTTGCTAAAGTAACCACATCACCACTAGCAGATTGGAACTCCATTGTATTTTTAATGTCACCTTCACTTACAACACCATCTCTATCTATATCTATATAACCACCTTTTGCAGTTATCGGATATGTTGGTTCAACTTCAAATTTATACTCTCCATTACCAAGTTCTACCCCTGATACCCCATTTACATCTGTAACATTCGCATCCAAAAGTGGACCACGCTCAACTGTTATTACTTTTGATTCATCTTCAATAATAGTAGTTATCTCAGAACTGTTTTCAACTACTGTAACTACTTCAGAGATATCTTCAGATACCACATTACTATCACCATCATTATCACTACTACCACATCCACTCAAAAGTAGTGATGCTACTACAACCGATATATAAAATCTTTTTTTCATTGTAAACTCCATTTTAGTAATTTAAAAACTTTAGCATGCTAAGTAAAGTTTTTAAAACTACTATTTTATTTAATAACGGCCAAAGTATATCAACGATAAATGTAGTATGAATGTAGTAATCACATTTATCCGGGTTTAACTAAAAAAAAGATAAAATCGCGACAACTAAATATAAAGAGAATAACTATGCTAAAACCATTACTTATAGAGATTGGTGTTGAGGAGCTTCCTGCTGTTCCACTTTTAAAAGAGTTAAAAAATATCGAAAGAAAATATGTTGACATTTTAGAGAAGAACTCACTTCTTTGTGAATTTGAATTTTACTACACACCCCGCCGTTTAGTTCTATGGCATAGAGAGTTTCAAACATCTCAAGCTGATTCTGTTGAGGAGTTTTATGGAGCACCTATCGCTGTTGCATACAAAGATGGTGAACCAACTCCAGCAGCAAATGGTTTTGCTAAAAAATGTGGTGTTTCTTTAGATGAGATCTCTACTGCTACAAAAGGCAATAAAGAGGTACTTTATTATAAAAAAGCTATTAAAGGTCAAGATTCTACACTTTTAATATCAGATATGATTAACACTTGGATTAAATCTTTAGAGTTTGGTAAAACTATGAGATGGGGAAGTTCAAGTGAAAAATTTATCCGTCCTATTAGATGGGTAAATGCGATGTTTGGTGATGAGTTAGTAGATGTAGAACTATTCGGTATTAAATCTTCAAAAACTACTTTTGTTCACCGTGTTAGTAACTTTGATGCTGTTTCTATCAGTGGAGCTAAAGAGTACTTTGACACTTTAAAAGATGGTGGTGTTACACTCTATCCTACCCAAAGAAAAGAGGATATTTTAAATAATTTTGCATCTTTAGAGAAAGAGAATGGTGTTAAGATTGAAATCGATGAAGATCTACTTGATGAAGTTGTAGCAATTACTGAGAATCCTACTGCCCTTTTAGGCTCTTTTGATGAGGCATTTTTAACACTACCACCTGAGGTTATCATCACATCTATGAAAGAGCATCAAAGATACTTTCCAGTTTTTAAAGATGGAAAACTTATCAACAAGTTCTGTGTTGTATCAAATGCTCTAACAGATGATTTTACTCATGTTATAGAGGGTAATGAAACTGTTTTAAGACCTCGTTTAGCTGATGGATTATTCTTCTATAACAATGACCTTAAAAATGGACTTAGCACTGATGGTCTTGAAAAAGTTGCATTTTTTAAAGGTCTTGGAACTGTTGCCGATAAGATTGAAAGAGAATCAAAAATCGCTAATACTCTGTTTGATATGTATAAGATTGATGCCTCTAAAAATGATTTAAACAGAGCTGTTCAACTTGCAAAAGCTGACCTTATGAGTGAAATGGTTTATGAGTTTACTGAGCTTCAGGGTCTTATGGGTGGTTATTACGCACAAGCTGCTGGTGAGAATCAAGATGTTATCACTGCTATAACTGAACAATATTTACCAGATGGTGAAGATAGTGACTTGCCATCAACTCCACTTAGTGCTATTGTAGCTATGAGTTTAAAACTTGACACTCTTCTTGCACTATTTAGCATCAACCAAATCCCTACCGGTTCTCGTGATCCATTTGCACTTCGTCGTGCTGTAAATGGACTTGTTAGAATCACTAAAGAACATAATTTAGAATTTAATATAGTTGAAACATTAAAAGAGTTAGCAAGTGGATATGAAAATATTGATATGCAAAAACTTGAAAGTTTTTTCCTAGAGCGTGTTAAACAATACTTTAAAGTAAATCCATCTATTATAGAAGCTGTTTTATCAACAGGTGAAAGAGAACTTTTAGCTCTTGATAAAAAAATAGAAGCACTTAACAATATTGTAAATAGTGAAGGTTTCAGCGAAGCGTTCTCAACATTTAAGCGTGTAGCAAATATCACTAAAGATATAGACCTCTCAGTTAACTTAAATGTTGATTCTAAACTATTTCAAGAGGATGCAGAGAGTAAACTATACGATTCTTACACAAAAGTTATCTCATCTGATTATAACTCTTACGAAGAGGAGTTAGATGCTCTTTTAGCTCTAAAACCTTATCTTGATAAATTCTTTGAAGATGTTATGGTAAATACTAAAGATGAAGCTGTTAAAAACAATAGAAAATCTTTAGTGGCAAGTATCTATAAAAGTATCTTAAATATTGCAGATATTAAAGAGGTTAGTATTTAGTACCATTTGGTACTAAGTATTTGTTTGAGAATAACCAGTTTTTAGCTGTGCTCTTTTAGCTAAAAGCTGAACACTTTTAGAGATATCTTCATCAGCAATATGATAATGTTCATGAAGTTTTGTAAGTGAGTCATCTATTCTTTGTGCAAGTATCTCACTTAAATTTTCTATCTGAATCTGCATCTCATTAATCTGTTGATTTTCTGCTAATTGAAACTCTTTGGATATCACATTTAGTTGTGCTTGAGATTTAATATAATCCGTTTTTATAAGTTCTAAGTTGAGCATCAGCTCTTTGATTGTTTGGGATGTATTATATAAACCACTATTTTGTTTTGAGATTTCTGTCATTTTATTTGATGATAAAATCATCTGTTTCATAACTAATTCACTCTCTTTCCTAATCGTTCCTATAATATTTTCATTTTCAAATAAAGATGTTTCAATACTCTCAGTATGAGATTTTAAATTTAAAATCTCTTTTTCAAATAGCAGTGTAACACTTGAGAGTTGTTGCATTGTTGTTTTTATAATAGAACTAGCTATGGTATCTGAAATTGTTTTTATACTATTTATATCCTCTTTTAATTTTTCAACATCTGCACTTATATCACTTCTACTCTGCATAGCTTTTTCGAGTAGTTTTTTCAGTTGATTGTAGTGATCTTGTTCAGCAATACGAAGTATATCTATATGTTTATGCACAATATTATCTAGCTCTGGCATCTGAACCTCTGTAAAATGTTTAAAAGCTTTAGAAACATCTTTATGCCATAGTTGCATCTCATCAAATTTTTCTAAAAAACTAGCTTGATTTATACTAATAATATCTAACGCTTTTATATCTTCTTGAAACTTAGCCATTATTTTATCTTGAGCCATTTTATCTTCACTATTACTAACATTCATCCTATGTTCCAACTCATGTATAAACTCTTTAAGCTGAGTGATTTGAGTCACTAACTCTTGTGTAAATTTATCTTGAGTTTTTAAATATTGGGTCTGTTTAGTTTGATGAATAAGATTCATAACTAGATAAAGAAATAGAGATATAACTAAAGGAAAAAGTGATTCTCTAAAAAGTAAAATATTATCTATAACATCAGGGTTTATTATAAAATGTATCACAGCACTGATAACACCTACACCTAATATTACAGGGGCATAGTTAATCCTATTTTCCTCTTTTATAATCTGTATCTGTCTCACAAAAAGTAAAACCATTATCACAAAAGCTACCATTAAATCAATATCAAGCATAATTTATCCAGTATTTAAATTAAGATATTCTATCATATTTTAACTTGAACCTCGAATAGCTAAGAAAGTACCAACTATCACAAGAACAACCCCAATAATTTTCTCCATGCTCAAACTTTTTTGAACCAAGTTTAATGCCCCTATATGGTCATAAAACAAAGCCGA
>JAYEKJ010000059.1:0-13974 GCA_034660975.1 Campylobacterota bacterium | reverse complement strand
TAATATCTCTATATTTATTTTTGTATCATCTACAACTAATATATTAAATCTACTTTTAATCATTATGTTTTCTCGTTGGCAAATATTAGAAATATTCTAACTAGCCAAACTTTAACTATCACTTAACTTCTAAATATATTACAAAAATACCTAACTTAAAAATAGATTAGTTACTCTTGAGTAAAACAATAGCCCCTTTATAGATTGGCTCATCTATAAAACCATATTTCTCATCTACAAAACCAGTAATACCAAGTTTTTGGTTTATCTCAAAAACTTTTACTATCTCCCTAGCTTTTTGTAACTCTTTTTCATCATCTACAAAAATATCATTTGCAAGTTCTACTTGTTTAGGAGATATACACCCCTTAGAATCATAACCCATCAGTTTTTCTAACTCTATCCACTTAGAAAATTCGACTAAATTTTTAAACTCTTGATAAACAAAAGAGACAGCTTTAATATTCATAGATTTAGCTGTAATTAGAAAATGAGATAACATATAGGTCATAGTTGGGTTATCTCTATTTATAAGAGTTTGTGGAAGTCTCAAATCTGCAAAAAGATCTAAAATACCTAAATAAAAAGTTGTAACTCTTTTGCTTGGAGCTAAAGATGATAATTGATTCCATGCAGGTGCTGTTTCAATTGATAGATGAAGCTCTATTTTCTCATCTAAAATATTTAAAATTTGTTTAACTTCTGATTGATTATTAATTTTTGGGACTCTAATTGCATCGGGCATAAACTTGTTTAAATATTTTATCTCCTCATATCCACCCTCATCAAGAGCATTAACACGCACAACAAGTTTTTTATCACTTATAACATGTTCAGTTAAAAAAATTGCACATAGAACAAGAGCAAATGGCTTATCCTCTTTGGAGACTCCATCTTCAAGATTTAACATTATGCAATCTGCTTCTAACAAATTTATCTTATTAAGGTGTTTAATATTATTGCAAGAGAGCATCAAGACAGATTTAAAGTCATCTCTTTTATTTATATCTCTAGCTATTGGTTTAGCTAACGATTCTAAAAATTTTAAATCTCTATCATGATAAGCTTTTGTCACACTTTGTAATAAATCATTTTCCATCTTCATTAACCTTTTTATTTTCTTGTATGAAAAAATAGAGTGCTTTAATCTCTTTAAATGTTAAATAATATCTCGGCATCCCTTTTTTAACCTTGTTTAGTGCCAAATAAAATTTATTAAGGTTTATATTATTTATAGCTGGACCTCTAAACTCTTTTTTCTTCTCTCTATGTGTATATATTGCAACTAGTTTACCCTGACCAATATCGCCATGACAATGATGACAACCTATCCCCCTCGGATTTTTATAGAGTTGCGATGCATACTCTATTGGTGTAATAAAATCTGTTTCACCAAATAGGGAGTTAGTTAGTAATGTAAATAAAATCAGTATATTTTTCATAAAACTCCACATTATTTTAAGAGCGATATAATATCTAAAAAATCATTTATGAGCTTTAACCCGAATTATGCAATAGGAATTTTTAATTCTCTATTGCATAATTCGGGTTTAATCATCCTATTTTTTCTTTTTATAGTGATTATTTATTATAAGAAAGGTATAATAACAAAAATTATAATTTACGAGGCTAATATGCAACTTCTCGATGGCAAAGCACTTTCAAAAAAAATAGAACAAAGAGTTACAACTCAAACAGAAGAGTTAAAAAATGAAACAGGTTCAGTTCCAGGTTTAGCTGTGATTTTAGTTGGTCATGATGAAGCTAGTGCAGCTTATGTAAATATGAAGAAAAAAGCTTGTGATAGAGTTGGTTTTTACTCTGTAACACATGAGATGCCAGAAGATATTTCCCAAGAGACTATCGAAAATACAATCACAATGATGAATCAGAATCCTAGTATTGATGGAATCCTAATCCAATTACCACTTCCTCCACAAATAGATACAACTAAAATTTTAGAACTTGTATCACCGAGTAAAGATGTTGATGGTTTCCACCCATACAATGTTGGAAGACTTACAACTGGACTTGATGGTTTTGTTCCGTGTACTCCACTTGGTGTTATGGAACTTTTAAATGAGTACGATATAGATGTAAAAGGTAAAAACTGTGTAGTTGTTGGTGCTTCAAATATCGTTGGAAAACCTATGGCTGCCCTACTTTTAAATGCTGATGCTACTGTTGAAGTTTGTCATATATTTACAGATGATTTGAAAAAACACACTCAAAATGCTGATGTTATACTTGTTGGTGTTGGTGTTATTAATCTTATAAAAGAGGATATGGTTAAGGATGGTGCTATCATTATCGATATTGGCATAAACAGAGCTGAAAATGGGAAACTTGTTGGAGATGTTGACTTTACAAATGTAAGTAAAAAATGCTCTTACATAACACCAGTTCCGGGTGGAGTTGGTCCAATGACAATCGCAATGCTTTTAAGCAACACGCTAAAAGCTGCCCAAATTAATTCAAAAGCGAAACAATAGATGAAAAAAATTTTACATAAAGCTCATAAGTTCTCAAACTCTTGGACTGGAACAATAATAATAGTTTTATTTGTTATTTTTTTTATTGCTCAAGCTTTTAGAATACCATCTGGATCTATGAAAGATTCTCTTCTTATAGGAGATCACCTTTTTGCTAAAAAGTTTGCTTATGGTATCACTATGCCACATATCCCTTTTTTAGAGGTTTCAGTTGCCCCTTGGAGTGATTCTTTGCGTCTAATGGATGGTGATAAACCATCAAGAGGTGATATAGTAATTTTTAGACCACCTCACAATACTAAACAACACTATGTAAAAAGATGTGTAGCACTTCCGGGTGATGAACTGTTTATTTTAAACAAAGATCTCTATCTTCACCATAATGAAGGTGATGAGTGGATAAAAAAAGAGTTTAAAGATTATGAAACTATTGTTTTTGCAGGTAAGATATGGGTAAAAAATCCATATATGAAACAACATCCAGGGATCCATCATGATACAAAAATCATAAATGATGGAAAATATCCAATGCCAATCTTTAATTTTGCACCAATCAAAGTAGATGAAGATAATTACTTTATGATGGGTGATAACCGTGACCACTCAAACGACAGCCGTTTTTGGGGTGGCGTTCCTTATGACAACATAGAGGGAACTCCTTGGTTTATCTATTTCTCTATTGATGATAATTGGGAAATTAGATGGGATAGAGTTGGGAAAACACCAACTGACCTAGAATCTCCAGATATTCTTGATAGAGCTAGAGAGGAGAGATTAAGAGTAGATAAAGATGACCATGGAATCTATTGATTTACTAAAAATCATAGCAGCAGTCTTGGCACTGATGATTGCAATTATTGGACATGAGATTATGCATGGCTGGGTTGCTTATAAATATGGAGATATGACAGCAAAAAATGCGGGTAGATTATCTATAAACCCTATCATTCATGTTGATTTAGTTGGAACAATTATTGTTCCAACTGCCACATACTTTCTGCCTATCCTTTTAGGTGCAGAGAGTGGCTTTTTATTTGGATGGGCGAAACCTGTTCCTATAAATACCTCAACAGTAGTTAGAAATGGTGGTTATAATGCAGCTATGCAAGTTGATTTAGCTGGAATTGTTTACAACTTTACTTTAGCAGTTTTTGCTTCAATTATTTTAGTTGCAATGGAAGGACCAACAACTGTTGATAGTCTGTTTTATATATTTACATATATTTTTGTATATCAACTACTTGTAATAAATGTTGTTTTAGGGGTATTTAACCTACTACCTATTCCACAATTTGATGGGGCTCATTTTATCATGCACCTATCTCTAAAATATAAAATAAACGCTATTGCAGAGTTTTTTTATAAAAATGAAAAGTATGGAATCGTTGTAGTTCTGATTATTTTAATGACACCATTAAAAGATTATCTACTACTGATGCCAGTTCAAACTATCATTCAACTACTATTATCATAAAGGAAAAAAATGAAATTTTATATCGCTACAGATCATGCAGGAATTGAGTTAAAAGATTACACAGTTGAGTTACTAAAAACTAAAGGTCACGAAGTTGTTGATTTAGGCCCATTTTCTAAAGATAGAGTTGATTACCCAGATTATGCTCATAAAGTTTCCACTAGTGTTTTAGAGGATTCTGATTCTCAAGGTATTTTAATTTGTGGTTCAGGTATTGGTATGAGTATGGCTGCAAATCGCCACGAAGGAATCAGAGCTGCACTTTGTCACGATGCTTATACAGCAACAGTGGCTCGTGGACATAATGATGCAAATATCCTTTGTTTTGGTGAGAGAACAGTTGGAAAAGGTGTAGCAGAATCTATACTTGATGCTTGGATTGCAGGAAGTTTTGATGGTGGTCGCCATTGTGGTAGAGTTGCTAAAATAGAGCTATAAAGTAAGGAACTATATATGTTTTGGGAATGGTCACTTTTAACAATTTTATCTTTACTTTCTCTTTTTTTATTTGTTAAGATGTTTTATTTTAAAAGCATCACCAACAAAGAACAAAGAAGTAATGATCTTATGAAATTAACGCTTCAAGAGGCAGAAATATTGATACGAAAGTATCAAATTCAACTTCAACGGGCATTAGGAAATGTAGATATTTTAAGTGAAGAGCATTCAAAATTAAGAAATGAGTTAAAAGTTTTAAAACAAAGAAATACAAAACATAGAAAAGAAACAGATAGACTAACAAATAAAATAAAAGCATTAGAGGGTCGTATTGACGCTCTTCTATAAAGGATTGATATGACTTTAAGTAGTAGTGAAAGAGAGATTATTGAGAACTCTATAAGAGATATAAAAGATTTTCCAAAACCAGGGATTGTATTTAAAGATATTACAACTCTTTTAAATAACAAAGAGGCTTATGCTGTTTTAATGGATCACCTTTGCAAAAGATACAAAGAGTACAACTTAGACTATATTGCTGGTATCGACGCTAGAGGCTTTATCTTTGGTGCGGCACTCGCTCAAATGCTTCAAATAGGTTTTGTTCCAATTAGAAAAAAAGGGAAACTACCATATACAACAATTGGTGAAAAATACTCTTTAGAGTATGGAATCGATGAAGTTGAAGTTCACATAGATGCTTTTAGTGATATTCCTAATGCTAGAGTACTCATGATAGATGATTTAATTGCAACTGGGGGAACAGCAAATGCCGCTGCTAATCTTATCAATCAAGCTGGTGCTAATTGTGTAGAATCTTGTTTTATAATAGGTCTTACATTTTTAGATGGAATTAAGAAACTTCAAGATCAAACTGAAGTTTATACTTTAATAGAGGTAAACTAATGTATATCCCCTCCCCCTCAAAATATGATCCAAATGAAAACGGTCACTTTGGAATCTTTGGTGGTCGTTATGTGCCTGAAACACTTATGCCGGCACTTTTACGCCTTAAAGATGAGTATGAAAAAATTAGATTTGATAAAGACTTTTGGAGTGAGGTTCATTACTATTTAAAAGATTATGTTGGTCGCCCCTCTCCACTCTATTTTGCCCAAAATATCTCTAAAGAACTTGATTGTAAAATCTATCTAAAAAGAGAAGATTTAAACCATACAGGAGCTCACAAAGTAAATAATGTTATAGCTCAAGGGTTAATGGCAAAAAGACTTGGTTATAAAAAAATTATTGCTGAAACTGGTGCTGGTCAACATGGTGTGGCAACTGCTACTATCTGTGCTTTACTGGATTTAGAGTGTGAAATATTTATGGGTGCTAAAGATGCAGAGCGTCAAGAGTTAAATGTTTTTCGTATGAAACTTCTTGGTGCAAAAGTGAATGCTATTGAGAGTGGGAGTAGAACACTAAAAGATGCAATGAATGAAGCGATTCGTCATTGGGTTACAAATGCTAGAGATACTTTTTATATTATCGGTACAGTAGCTGGTCCACACCCCTACCCTATGATGGTTAGAGATTTTCAAGCTAT
The DNA here is from genome assembly GCA_034660975.1 of Campylobacterota bacterium. Classification (GTDB taxonomy): domain Bacteria; phylum Campylobacterota; class Campylobacteria; order Campylobacterales; family Sulfurimonadaceae; genus Sulfurimonas. The sequence continues at coordinate 8,021 of JAYEKJ010000059.1, read as the reverse complement.
TATCGGATATGAAGCAAGAGCTCAAATTTTAGAAAAAGAGAACAAACTTCCCGACTATGTAATTGCCTGTATTGGTGGTGGTTCTAATGCTATTGGTATGTTTCAACATTTTTTAGAAGATGAAGAGGTTGAGTGTATCGGAATCGAAGCTGGTGGTTTAGGAATCGAAACTGATAAACATGGATGTTCACTTAAAAAAGGTCGCCCTGGTGTTTTACATGGTCAAATGAGCTATACACTTCAAGATGAAGATGGTCAAATACTAGAAGCTCATTCAATTTCAGCTGGACTTGACTACCCCGGAATCGGACCTGAACACTCTTTTCATAATGACAATAAAACTGTCACTTACGATAATGCAACAGACGAGGAAGCGTTAGATGCCTTTGTATGGTTATCAAGAAAAGAGGGAATTATCCCAGCATTTGAGAGTTCACATGCAGTTGCTCATCTTAAAAAGATGAAAAGTATAAAAGGTAAACTTATTATTGTAAATCTATCTGGTCGTGGTGATAAAGATATGATACAAGCAAAAGATATACTACATTTTGATTAATTAGGAAAGAAAATGTTTATTCCATCAGATCTATTAAAAGATAAAAAAATCTTACTTGGCGTTACCGGTTCTATCGCCGTTTACAAATCTCTTGAACTTGTTAGGTTATTTACAAAAGCTGGAGCAGATGTTAAAGTTGTTATGACTCCATCAGCTAAAAAATTTGTTACCCCTCTTAGTTTTGAAACATTAACAGCTAACAGAGTGCTTGATGATTCTAATGAATCTTGGAGTGATGAGCATAACCATATTAAAACTACTCAGTGGGCTGATATATTTGTTATAGCTCCTGCAACAGCCAATACTATCGCTAAACTTGCAAATGCTATCGCTGATAATATTTTACTTCAATGTGCATTAGCATATCCACACACTAAAATTCTTGCACCATCAGCAAATACTAATATGATTGAAAATCCTATTACAAAAGCAAATATTAAAATGCTCTCTATCGCCAATTATGAGGTGATAGAGACTCAAACTAAAGAGTTGGCTTGTAAAGTAAATGGCAATGGTGCGATGGCTGAGCCAATAGATATATTTTGGCAAACATCAAGAGCATTATTAAAAGATGAATTTTACAGTGACAGAAAAGTGATTGTTACTGGTGGTGGAACGATTGAGAAAATTGATGATGTTAGATATTTATCAAACTTTTCAAGTGGAAAAATGGCTTCAAGTTTGGCAACTGCTCTTTATTGTAAAGGTGCTGATGTAAATCTAATCTCTACTAAATTTGAAGATAATATCCCTCAAGATATTCATACCATTCATGTCACAGATTCCAACGAAATGATGGATTTTCTAGTTGCTTCAATCAGAATCGCAAAGAAAGGGAAACTATCAAAAGCAACCCTTATGCGTGATGAGCAGATTCATCTTATACAGAAACAACCATATCTCTTCATGGCAGCAGCTGTAAGCGATTATATCCCACAATTTATACAAGAGGGAAAACTTAAAAAAGATGTTTTAGGTGCTAAGTTTGAGTTATCACTTAAACAAAATATAGATATTTTAAACACAATAGATAAAGATGGAATTACAACTATTGGATTTAAAGCTGAAATGGATGCTCAAAATGCAATATCTAATGCTTCAAATATGTGCAAAAATAAAAATCTTGATGCTGTTTGTTTAAATGTTTTAAAAGATTCTTCAAGTTTTGGAACCGATACAAATAAAATAGAGTTTATTACTAATCAAAAAATAGATTCAATAGAATCTTCAGATAAATTAAGTGTTTCTTTTGCTATTTTAAATTATGCAAAAGATTTATAAAATAAAATTAACGAGTACTTATGAACAGAGCAAAGCATATCGCTATTATCATGGATGGGAATGGTCGTTGGGCTGAACATCATGGTAAAAAAAGGGTTAAAGGTCATGAGGTTGGAGCAAAAGTTGTAAAAGATATTACAACTTTTTGCTCTAAGCATGATGAGATTGAAAGACTAACTCTTTATGCTTTCTCTACTGAAAACTGGAAAAGACCCCGTTTAGAGGTTGAATTTTTAATGAAGCTTTTAGAGAAATATTTAAAAAATGAACTTTCGCACTATATAAAAAATAATGTCCGTTTTGAACCTATTGGTGATCTCAGAGCATTTTCAAAATCTCTTCAAAAAACTATAAAGATGGTAGAGGAAAAAACTGCCCATTGTGATGGTCTAGTACAATCACTCGCTCTTAACTACGGTTCACAAAATGAAATTTTAAGGGCTGTTAACAAAATAAAAGATTCTGAAGATGACATCACACTAGATATGCTTAGTAACGCTCTTGATTGTAATCATGATGTTGATTTACTTATCAGAACTGGTGGTGACCATAGATTATCTAACTTTTTACTTTGGCAAGCATCTTATGCGGAACTATTTTTTTGTGATACCTTATGGCCAGACTTCACAACAACTGAGTTAGAAAAAATTATAAGAAATTTTACAAAAATTGAAAGAAGATTCGGAGGATTAAAATAATGGAACTGTTATTAGCTTTTATATTTGGTACACTTATAGGTTCATTTATTAATGTTGTAATATTAAGGATACCAAAAGAGGAGAGTGTAGTATATGGCTCTTCACATTGTACATCTTGTGGAAGTAATCTAAAACCGTGGCATAATATCCCCCTATTTTCATGGATTTTTTTAAGAGGAAAATGCTCTTTTTGTAAAACTAGTATATCACCACAATACCCTATTATAGAATTTATATCTGGCTTAATATTTTTAGTATTAGTCAATAAATTTGGGATTAGTTTACCTCTATTTTTTATAGCACTTAGCTTTTTAATGCTTTTAGCTCTCTCTATGATTGATTTTAAATATAAAATGGTTCCAGATTCTATAAATCTTTTAGCTATTGTTTTCGCAATTTTAGGTGCTTGGAGTATAGGTGGTGTTTTAAATAATTTTCAAAATGCTCTTTTATTTGCTGGTGGATTTACACTTTTAAGATTTTCTCTCTCTTATCTACTAACATCATCCGTGCGAAGAGATGCAAAAAAAACTGCTACGCCTTGGACAAAAAACTACCATACCTACCCTTTTATAGAAGCTATGGGTGAAGGTGATATTATGGTTGGAGCAACTATGGGAGCACTTCTTGGAGTTCCTCTAACACTTGTTGCAATTTTTCTTAGTGCCTTGTTAGCACTTCCCGTTATGTTGATGGTTAGGAATGGTTCAGCTGAGGAACAAAGAGTACCTTTTGTTCCATTTTTAGCACTTGCTACATTTATTGTATATGTATATGATAGCCCTATCCTTGCCTATATTCAAGTGAATTATTAAATATGCCAATTTTTAGAAAATATATTTTAGATAATTTCACATTATCTTTTTTCTCTATATTTTTTCCACTATTCGCCATAGCATCTGTGATTTTTTTAATTAAATTAGCTACATACACAGCTATCATCCAATTAACTTTATGGGAGATGGTAAAATTATATATATTTGTACTCCCTGAGATTCTATTTTTCACTTTACCAATCACATTTTTTATTGCTGCGACACTCACACTATTTAAGTTCTCTAATGACAATGAGATGATTGTATTTTTTTCACTAGGAATCCATCCAAATAGTATCTTAAAAACTTTGCTTGTTCCATCTATAATTCTTACACTCTTACTTTTGGTAAATTTTCTTTTTATATTTCCACACGCAAAAATTTTATCTAAAAATTTTATCTCTTTTAAAAAAAGTGAAGCAAAATTTAATCTATCTGCTTCTGAATTTGGGCATAGTTTTGGCGATTGGTTACTTTATATTGGAAAAGAGAATAAAAATAATACTTATGGTGATGTTATCTTATTTAATAAGAATAAAGAGGAGGAGATTCTCATAGGTGCAAAAACTGCAAAAATGATTAATGAAAATGGTTTGCTAAGATTAAAACTTACTCATGGTGAAGGTTATAGTTATTCAAAAGAGAAATTTACACAAATTAATTTCACAACAATGTTTATAAATGATTCTATGAGTTCAAACCTTATAGAGTATAAAACACCTATCGAGTATTGGCTCTCAGAGACTAATAAACGCTTACAAAAGAAAAAAAAGAAGATGTTTATAACCAATATACTTTTAAGTTTTTTACCTATATTTAGTTTATTCTTAGTTGCTAGTATTAGTATAGTTCATATTAGGCATCAAAAAGCCAGAGTATATCTTTATCTATTTATAGGGATAGCAGTCTATTATCTCTCTGCTGCAAGCTTTCAAAAACAATTAGGTTTTTATGCAATTGGTGCTGTTGCTATCCCTTGGTTAGTTGTAACATATCTAATATATAAAAAACAAATCGTAGCAAAATTTTAGATGAGATCTAGGTTAACTATCGCCTATAATGGCACACATTATTTAGGTTCACAAACTCAAAAATCATCACCAAATACTATTCTTGGAAATATAGAGAAGGTTTTATCGGCTTTAGGAATTAAAGACAAACTTATCGCTTCTGGTAGGACTGATAAGGGTGTACATGCAACTGGGCAAGTATGCCATATAGATTTACCACCCTTTTGGGTGGACTTAAAAAAACTCAAAAAAGTTTTAAACGAGATGCTTCCACCATCTATAAATATAAAAAATATTATTGAGGTAGATAATGATTTTCATGCTAGATATGGTGCTAAAAAAAGAGTTTATAGATATATAATCAAAAAAGAGAAAAGTAACCCTTTTTTAAATGATTTTATAACATATGATGAATCTGCTGATTTTGAAAAAATAGAGAGAAGCATCAAAACTTTTATAGGTGAACATGATTTTACAAATTTTATGAAAACTGGAAGTGATACTAAAAGTGCTATTAGAATCATCTATAAAGCTTTTGCTTATGAGTATAAAGGATACATAATTCTAAACTTTGAAGCCAATGGATTTTTACGCTCACAAATCAGACTGATGGTTGGAGCATTACTAAAACTAGATTCTACTCAACTTCATGAACAACTCAATATGAATAAAAGATATGCGTTAAAACCTGCAAAATGTAATGGACTTTATTTAGCTAAAATAAAATACTGATTTTAGAGGTACCCTTTATTAACTATAAAATACTAAAATACAGGTAATTAAATAAAAGAGAAGCAAAATGTATGAAAATGTAGTACTTCCTGAGGGGATGAATCCTGAAACCTTAGAACATCTAATGAATCCAAGAAACTATGGCAAACTAGATAATCACAATTGTGTAGGCGTTGCCCTTGATGAAAAAACTGGGGAATATGTAATTTTTTATACGCATTTAGATGGTGAGATTATTAAAGATGTTAGCTATGCTACTAATGGTTGTCAAGATACAGTAGTTATAGGTTCAATGTTTACAGATATGATAAAAAATAATAACCTTGATTATGCCAATGGTGCTATCCAAAGAATGCATGAAAAACTTGGAGATTTATCTCCTCAACAACAAATTTGTGCTGATATTGTTTTTAGTGCTTTTATCGCTTCTATGAAAAACTTTGAACATCTTAGTGATGGGAAAGAGGAAGAGATGCATGTACTAAAAATGAAAGACAGTTGTGAAAGTACAGGAAAAGCAGATGAATAAACTTTATCAAAAAAAACACCAACTATGGTTGAGTATTACATTTGCATCATTTGCTATTAATGATGAGGATATAAAATCAAGACTTTATGAGTTTTCTTTAATCGCTTTTAGACATATGAAATGGTTAGGTTCAGATATTTTAAATTCTGGTGATAACTATAATTACGATAGAGATATGACACTTTATAAAAGAGAGTCTGTTTTTGATATTCTTGAAGCACTTAAAGATGAGATTACAAATATTCAAGTATCTTATGACTCAAATGTACTAGGTGATAGACTTAAAACTGATGATAACTATCTACTAGAGTATCTCAGACAAATTTTAAGTGTTAATTCTAATAATAGAGAGATTACAGCTTTTAACATGAAAAGAGAATGGTTAGATAAAAATCTTGCTCAAGATCAGATAGATGCTTTAACAATCTTTTTATTTGAAGAATCATATAAAGAGTATGAGCTTATTTTAGTTTATGCGTATATGCAAGCAAGAACTAAAGATGCTCTTGAGTTTGACATATTTCAAGACCTGATAGATGAATCACACTTTCATCTAAAATCTTTTGGAAATATGATGGCAAAACTAGGTATTTTAGCACTTCCAAGAGAGTTACATGAACTCACTTATCTCATCAAAGATTTAGAAAAATTTGTAGTTGATGGGATAGCAGAGGAGGAAGCTGCTAAAATAATGTGTAAAGAGTTAAGTGACGCGATTAAAGATGAAGAGCTATCAAAGTTTTTTGACTTTATCAACTATCAAGAAAATTACCATATTGAATTAATGAAAAGGCTATTAAAATGAAAGAACAGTTTGAAATAACAAAAGCAGTAAAAGGTGAAGTAGTAGATTTTAAAAATCCAGATCCAGCATTTTTCCAAGCACTAGGATATGATGGCATGCAAGATATGATGTATAAGTTTTATGACAAAATTTATGAGAGTGATATTGCACATTTTTTCCCTCAAGACCATGATGAGTTTGAAGAGGTAAAAAAGAAAAACACTAAATTCTTTATCCAAATATGTGGTGGACCATCAATATATGATGAATCTATGAAAGGTGTTGATTTAAATAAGTATATGATTGACTTACATAAAGACTTTTCAATATATATGAAATCAAGAAATGAATGGTTAGGAATATTTAGAGAAGTATTGGATGAAGTGGATGTAGCTCAAAATATTAAAGATGATTTTTGGCAATACCTAGACAAATTTTCAAAAATGACAGTAAATAGATGGCCTAAACCATCTGCTTATGTTAACTAGAATATAAATTATTTAATAAATTTCTCCTTAAGAAAAAAACTTTTTAGCTTTTTTTGTAAGTGATGAGATAGGTGCATTTTCCAATTTATCTATATCTATCCATACCATTTCATCATCTAACTCCTCTATTTTATACAAATTAACACTTAATCGATATTTTGTATATGCGTGTTTAAATTTCCCTAAAAACTGCTCCTCTATCGGCTCAACCTCTGGAAGAACTAGCATATTTTTGTACATACTGCCAGTTGATATTTTTAAGGCTATTTGATTCTCTCTTATAAAAATTCCATAAAAAAGGTCTAGTGATTCATACTCTTTTTTCTTTGTTTTAGTATAAAGTTCAGGCTCATCTTTTCCCTGACACTCTTTTAAAAATGGACACTCATCACATTTTGGATTCTTTGGTAAACAGATAAGTGAACCTAAATCCATGAGTGCGAGATTATGGCTTCGTGGATGAAGTGGATTTAAAAGTTTAGTTGCACACTCCCAAACTAAAGAATCTTTAGGAGTTATAAGAGAGAAAAATCTCTTTATAACCCTTGCAATATTTGTATCAACCACAGAGATATTTTGATGATACCCAAAACTACAAATTGCACTCGCAGTATATCGTCCAATTCCAGGAAGTTTTATCAGCTCATCTTGTGTGTTTGGCAAACCATACGGAGATTCTAAAGCAGTTTTATGAAGATTTCTAGCTCTGGAGTAATAACCAAGCCCACTCCAAGATGCTAGTACATCATCAAGTGGAGAATCTCCAAGTATTACAATTGTTGGAAATTTCTCTAAAAACTGAGGATAATACTCATCTCTAACTCGATTTACCTGTGTTTGTTGAAGCATAATCTCACTCAAATATATATGATAAATATTATCGGTATTTCGCCAAGGTAGTTCATGCCTACCATGAATCTCATACCATTTTAGGAGTTTATTTTGCGGGTGTTTAAATTTATTCAATGGATTTTCTTATAACCAACATCTCATTAACCTCTTTTTGAAATTCATAATCATCTAAAAAAGTATCCATTTTATGTATAGCCATCCTAAAACTTACCTTTATATCTGGAAAATTATGACATTATACTTTGTTTTATAAATAATATGAATATAAAATTAGTT